>CAVJQD010000114.1:0-6152 GCA_963651555.1 uncultured Clostridium sp.
GTCAAACGGGTCTGGCGACCCGAACGACACGAGGGCGTGTCGTCTCCACAATCGTGGTATCTTTCCCGCGGGCGAGTCAGACACCCCACAAAGCAGGTTTTGCGGGGACCCCGTAAGCGCCCGCGCCCCCAAGCACGGTATGGGCGGACGGGTCTGGCGACCCGGACGACACGAGGGCGTGTCGTCTCCACAATCGCAGCATGGTCAAAGAGCGAGCCATAGTTTTTTTGCTATGGCTCGCTCTTTATTGATAGACTAGATGGGCTAGTTTTTCTAGAGGATTGAGAGACGGTATGGAATACTGTCTCTACTGAATAATCTAGATGTACTCGTTTGTTAGCTGTTAGTTGTTAGCTGTTAGTTGTTAGTTGTTAGTTGTTAGTTGTTAGCTGTTAGTTGTTAGCTGTTAGTTGTTATCTATTAGCTGTTAGTTGTTAGTTGTTAGCTGTTAGTTGTTTTCGGGTTCGTAGATGAGGACGTTTTTGAGTTCCCAACTGCCGGATTTGCCGTTAGAGGTTGTGTAACGGAAAGCGACATAGACCGATTGACCAGCAAAGGCAGACAAGTCGAGGTCACCCGAGGATTGGAAGACCCACGAAGTACCCGCAGGGACATTGAGCGTGCCATCCTCGTTTGTGTTCCAAGGCAAAGCCGTCCAAGTACAAGTGGTGACATCACCCTGATAGTCGGCAGAAACAAGCACGGTGGCTTCCTCGGTGAAGTTATCCGCCTTATTGAAGGCTTGGTCGAAGATGAGTTGTGGGTTCTTGGCTCTTTTCAGTTTGACGATAGGCGAAACCAACCAAGCCTCGCTGGCGTGGCTCTCGGAGTCTTTATATGCCGAAGCGCACATACCATAGGTGGAGGAGTAGTACCAGACATAGGTAAGCGGCGACTCGAGCAGGACATTCTGTATGACGAAGTTGCCTTGTCCGTGTCCTAAGAACGGCTCGGAGAGGTAGGTGGAAGTGTTGGCTTTCCATGCGTCTTTCATCTCGAAAGACATACTCTCCTCGGTGACACGGTCGTAGATATCCCAATGCTTAGCGGCTTGGTTGTAGGTGAACTGGTCGATGGTGTTGGCACGGTTGGCGTTCTTATAGATGACCAGATAGACGGCGCCATCGGTAGCATAGGGATAGTGCAGTGAGAGGTAGGTGTTGAGGGTATTCTCGGCATCGGATATGCCTTTCATGTCCATCTCGGTGTATGCAGCGTTGGGCAGTGCGAGAAGTGTGACGCCTGTGATAGAATACTCGGAGAAAGCGCCGTTTTTGTACTGATAGACATAGGTTTTGTCGTCGGAGAAGTTGACCACATACTTGTATCCTTCTCGTTTCATGAGCGTGTTGACTTGTGCGTCGAGTGCAGGAATGATCTCGTCGACGGAGGTCAGCGGCGTGGACGGCGTGAAGTTACGGATGATAGAGAAGTCGTTGAAGTAGATAGGCAGGTCGGCGGTAGTGCGATAGGTGAGTTCGCAGAGCGTGCCTTCGGACATTTGTGGGTACTTCTGCGCCATGAAAGCAGGTAGGACCAGTTCGGGTACGATGAGCGTGTCGGAGAAGTACTTGTTGGTTCCGAGCGTTTGCAGGGCATTGTAGACGGAAGAGTCGCCATCGTACTTACCCATAGAGAGTGCAGTGGCGATATTGGTGGCGTTGGCAGCCATGGTTGAATAGTCGGCATCGGAGAGTGTGTAGGCAAAGTTACGCACGACGGTGATGTCTTGATAGCCCCCGAGATGGTGGTTGATATAATAGTCCTCGCAGGATGCAAAGCAGAGTGCGATGGATAATAGACCTAAAATCTTTTTCATATTGTTATCGTTTTAGAAGTTGAGTTTGAGTCGCACATTCCATGTACGTCCTTGTGCGAAGTAGAAATAGACATTGTCTTTGTTGACCTCGGTGATAGTCTGTGTGAGGGTTGTAGGGTTCCATGCTTTCTCGATGTAGTACTGGTTGAGCACATTGTTGATGCTACCAGATAGGACGGCATCGAGTTTTCCTACTTTGAAGTGGTATGAAGCACGGACATCCATGGAGCCGCCGGTAGGTATCTTCCATGGGCGTTGTAGGTTCATGGTTTTACCAATCTGCAAGTCGCTACCGGAGAAGGAGTAGTAGGCGTAGTTGCGGTCGTAGAGGGTGTATTCGGCACCGATACGGAAGCCACGGAAGGGCTTGAATGTGACGCCGAGGTTGGCTGTAGTCTGTGCAGAACCACCTACCTCGATGCCTTTCATGTTGACCATAGCCCAGGCATGGTCTGGTGCACCAGGTGTGGTGATGTCTCCGTTGACGGTGAGTGCTTGTCCTTGCTCACTGTAGATGTATCCTTTGACGGAGTCGCTGTCCCATTTCCAGTCGCCGATAGAGAGCATGGCGGAAATCTCGAGCCAACGCGTGGGTCGTGCTTTGAGTTCGAACTCGAGTCCCATGTGTCGTGCGTTGACGCCAGTCATGTTGAGGTTGTATCGAGTCTGATCGGGGTCGGAGAGAGTGTTGGACTTCGCCATGGTCTTGTCCATCCACTCGGTGAAGTATCCATTGACGGCGATGTTGACATACTCGTTGTGGAAGCCGTATCCTATTTCAGCACTTGCCACTTGTTCGTTTTTAGCCTCGGTGTTGATGGCGTTGCTTGTGCTGGCCGACATGAATGCTCCTTTGTCGAACTTCGGAGCACGTGAGGTGTAGCCGACATTGACGAAGACGTTGTTATGTTTGTTAATAGCATAGTTCGCACCGGCTTTGACGGTTCCGCCTAAGAAGAAGAGCGTCTCGGAGCGTCCGTGTGCTTCGTCGTAATAGTAGTGATCGACTTTCCAATAGTGGTTCATATTGATAGACGCGTTGAGGAAGGCGGACCAGTTTCCTTTGTTGTATTCGGCTTGTGCGAAGGCCCCTTCTTGCATGACGTATCCATCGTAGTTACGGTAGCAGACATCTCCTACGCCTAACTTCTCGGTAGCCCAGTTGGGGTCGAGTGCGGCACTGTTGTTGTCGGCACTGACGGAGGAGCGTGTTGCGTCGATGTAGTAGGAACCGCCTAACATATCGGAGATGATGGCTTTGTGCATGCCCTTGTAGTAGCGGAGGTCGATACCAGCGGTGAAGTCGATAAGGTCGGCAAACTTGTTCTGGTAGGTGGACACGAGTCCGTACCAGTTGTGTGAGTTTGTGTTTTGACAGATAACGAGTTGTGAGCCGTAGTAAGGGCTTTGAAAGTCGGTGCTTGCCTCGTCGTAGATGGAGTTGTTAGGGTCGTTAATTTCGTAGATAGCGCCGTAGTCGAATGAGCCGTCCTCACGTCGGAAGGTGGTGGCGAGGGTACCATAACTGGCTCCGTAGGTGAGGTCGGTGTATTTATAAGAGGAGTTGTATCCAGGCTCGGCGGTGCGTCCATAGCCTCGTCCGATGGAGGTGTAGAGAGTGGTAGAGAGGGACGACTTATAGTCGATCTGCCAGACGTGGTTGAGGGATATCTGTGGTTTGTGGTAGACGTTGTAGTTGGCGGAGTTGCGGTTTCCGTTGTCGTCGTAGCCGTAGGTAGGGTTGTACCGAGAGAAGTGCATACCGTCTTTCATGTATTGTCGTACTTTCATCCATTCGGAGAAGGTGAGTGCGCCGCTTGATCCGGATCGTTGGTAGTGTTCTTGTGGTGCGCCAAAGCCGGTGAGTGAGAGTTGGTGGTTCTCGTTGATGCGCTTTGAGACATTGGCGAAGTAGGTGTATCCTTTGAAGTCGGTTCCTTGTATGTATCCATCGCCCCAGGTGCGCGTGCCGAGAACGGTGATGGCCCATCCGTTTTTCATGAGTCCAGTGGAGACGGAGAAGGAGACCTTGTTGTATCCGTCGTTACCGATGCTGTATGAGAGAGAACCGCCTTGCTTAGCGTCGATGTTCTTTGTGACGACGCTGATGGTACCACCGACGGACGGCGAGGACAGTTTGCTTGCGCCGAGACCACGCTGTGTCTGAATGACGGAAGCGACATCGGCGAGTCCTTGCCAGTTGGACCAGTAGACCTTACCATCCTCCATGCCGTTCATGGGGACACCGTTGATGAGCATGGCGATGTTTGTATTGTCGAAGCCACGCATGTAGATCTCGCTATCCCCCCAGGAGCCGCCGTTGGTGTTGGCATGTACGCCAGGAGTGTTCTTGAAGACCTCGACGAGTTCGGTGTTACCTACCCTCTCTTCGATGTCGAGTGCTGTTACGGAACTGACGGCGATAGGCGTCTTTCGCTGCACGGCGATCTGTCCGGTGACGGTGACGTCTTGCAAGGAAACAGACTCGGACTCCATCTCGAGTGTGCCTAAGGCGTTTTTCTTGGCATTGAGTTCGAGGTTTTTGTAGCCGACGTAGGAGAGGCTGAGTGTTGCGGCCTCGTTCTTGGTGGGCAAGACGAAGTTGCCATCGAGGTCGGTGACTGTACCATTACTGGTGCCGTTTTCGAGGACGCTGACGCCGATGAGGGGTTCCCGTGTCTCGGCATCGAGGACCGTACCGGTGATGCGTCTCTCCTGCGCATAGACGCTGAGCGAGAACGCTGCGAGGAGTAAGAAGAATGATTTTTTCATACTGTATTAATTAGGAATTAATAATTAACAATTAACATGGGAGGGCGTTGAAATATGTATGAATGTATAGATGTATAAATGTATGGCTGCGAGTGCAAGGGACTTGAACGGACGACTGGGGCGTATTGGGTTTGATTGGTCATAAAATATGTGGTCAAAATATATGTGGTCAAAATATACGTGGTCAAAATATGCGTGGTCAAAATATGCGTGGTCAAAATATGCGTGGTCAAAAAAATATAAAAAACATAAAAAAAGCAATTGGCTACTTGTTGTCTACTTCTTTAAACAGGTGGTGGGGGCGTATTGGGTTTTCTTGGTCATAAAATGCGTGGTCAAAATATGCGTGGTCAAAAAAATATAAAAACATAAAAAAAGCAATTGGCTACTTGTTGTCTACTTCTTTAAACAGGTGGTGGGGGCGTATTGGGTTTTCTTGGTCATAAAATGCGTGGTCAAAATATGCGTGGTCAAAAAAATATAAAAACATAAAAAAAGCAATTGGCTACTTGTTGTCTACTTCTTTAAACAGGTGGTGGGGGCGTGGTTAATGTATTGATTGGCAATATTATAATTAGAGACGGCATAAAATACCGTCTCTACTGTTGGGGTGATGGTTAGTTGTTTTGCGGATGGGAGGTGGTGGAGATTATCGGGATTGTTGGCGGGGTTGTGGTTGGGATTGTTGGCGGAGACGAGGTTGGGATTGTTTGTGGAGATGAGGTTGGGATTGTTGGTGGAGACGAGGTTCCAGTCCGCCTTGGAAGGTAGTAAAGCAAAAAGCAGTAAAGCTATCAAAAGAATATGCTTCATAGGATTTTGTTGCACAGCGCAAAGGTACGGGTTTTATTTGAGATGGGCAAGAGATGAGTGATTTTTTGCAGGGCAACCGCATCAAAAAGTTATAAATGGACGACTTAAACGGACACCTACGGCGTATTGTCACGAATTGATCATAAAGACGCTACGGTTTGTAGAATTGTATTATTGCCATAAAACCGCGGGCGAGTCAGACACCCCACAAAGCAGACTTTGCGGAGACCCCGTAAGCGCCCGCGTCCACAACAACGTATGGTCAAACGGGTCTGACGACCCGGACGACACGAGGACTCGACACGGTATTCTTGTTCAGTCCACTGAACTTCACTCGCTTAGGCCGACTCCGTGCTTCGCACCTGCCTTCGCTTCACGTCTCCATAATCGTTGTATGCCAAATCGAGTCTTACGGTTCGGACGACACGAGGGCGTGTCGTCTCCATAATCGCAGTATCATTCCCGCGGGCGAGGCGCCCGCGTCCACAACAACGTATGGTCAAACGGGTCTTGCGACCCGAACGACACGAGGGCGTGTCGTCTCCACAATCGCAGCATCATTCCCGCGGGCGAGGCGCCCGCGTCCACAACAACGTATGGTCAAACGGGTCTTGCGACCCGAACGACACGAGGGCGTGTCGTCTCCACAATCGCAGCATCATTCCCGCGGGCGAGGCGCCCGCGTCCACAACAACGTATGGTCAAACGGGTCTTGCGACCCGAACGACACGAGGGCGTGTCGTCTCCA
>CAVJQD010000115.1:0-6043 GCA_963651555.1 uncultured Clostridium sp.
CCGAGGCTACGTCATAGCCCAACTGACCCAACAAATCAACGCCCAAGCCAAACAAGTTCAAGTAACTGAAACTCAATCAGTAACAATACCAACTACAGTCAAAGCGCAATCAACGCAAACAACGACAGCAACCGAGAATGTGGAGACGACACGCCCCCGTGTCGTCCGAGCCGCAGGCTCGACGGAGACAACAACGGTTACTGTCGCCTCAACAACGCAAACCCCACCAATACTCACAACAGACGATACCTCGCCTGCTAATTGTTAATTGTAAATTGTTAATTACACCAATGAACAAGTTTTCTTTCCTCCTCCTCACAACCCTCTTTTTAGCCAGTTGTATGAAACCAACCACCGACAACATCATCGGGAGGCAGACTCCTTCTGTCCAAGACCGTAAATTCTCGCCCGAAGCACTCTGGGCAATGGGACGAATAGGCGAACCAGCCGTCAATCCCACGACCGGGCAACTCCTCTACACCGTCTCCTACTACTCCGTTGAGCAAAACAAGTCCAACTCCGAAATCTTCCTCATCAACCCAGATGGCACTGGTAACCAACAACTAACGCGTGACATCTTTCATCAGTCCAACCCACAATGGCTTTCCGATGGACGCATCGCCTTTCTATCCAACGAGAGCGGCTCTAACCAGATTTGGGTGATGGACGCCAACGGCAAACACCGTAAACAACTCTCTCATTACAAGAAAGATATAGAAGGTTTCCGCTTCTCGCCTGACGAGCAACATATCCTCTTTGTCTCGCAGGTGAAGACCATCACCACCACCGCAGAGAAGTACCCCGACCTACCACTCGCCTCCGGACGTGTGATTGACGACCTCATGTACAAGCATTGGGACGAATGGACCGAATCCGCACCACACCCCTTCGTCGCGCAATACAACGGAAAAGACCTAACGAACATCGTCGACATCCTCGAGGGAGAGCCCTACGAGTCACCTATGAAACCCTTCGGTGGCATGGAGCAACTCGCTTGGAGTCCCGACAGCAAGAAAGTAGCATACACCTGCCGAAAAAAGATTGGACTCGACTATGCCATAAGCACAAACTCCGACATCTATCTATATGATATTCAGTCTGCTACTACCGTCAACCTCACAGAAGGTATGCTCGGATACGATACCAACCCGCAGTTCTCACCCGATGGCACTCATCTCGCTTGGCTCAGCATGGAGAGAGACGGATACGAGTCCGACCAGAACCGACTCTTCCTACTCGACCTCACGACCCAAGAGAAAGTCTTCCTATCGAAGCACTTCGAGAGTAATGTCGACGAATACTGTTGGAACGGAAATAATCAACTCCTCTTCGCAGGCTGTTGGCATGCGCTTGAACACCTGTACTCCATTGACCTTCAAGGCGTTGTGACAGAGATAACCGATGGGCAGTACAACTTCTCCCTTATCGGTACACAAGGCAACACCTGTTTCTGCACACGCTGCTCAATGTGCGAAGCCAACGAGATTTATGCCCTCTCGCTCGACACCGCACACGCTCTCACGCAACTGACCTACGAGAACAAGCATATCTACGACCTTGTCGACATGGGCACGGTTCAACCTCGTTGGCAGACTACCACCGACGGCATGCAGATGCTCACTTGGATAATCTACCCACCACACTTCGACCCAAACAAGAAATACCCTACCCTCCTCTATTGTGAGGGAGGACCACAATCCCCTGTATCGCAGTTCTGGAGTTACCGATGGAACTTCATGCGTATGGCGGCTGAAGGGTATATCATCGTGGCCCCCAACCGACGAGGACTACCTGGGTTCGGTAACGAATGGAACGAAGCCATCAGTGGTGACTATGGAGGACAGTGTATGCGAGACTACTTCACGGCCATTGACGAGTTCTGCAACGAGCCGTATGTCGACACAGCCCACCTCGGATGCGTAGGCGCTTCCTTCGGAGGCTTCAGTGTCTATTGGATTGCTGGACATCACGACGGACGGTTCAAAGCCTTTATCGCACACGATGGCATATTCAATATCGAGATGCAGTACCTCGAGACCGAGGAGAAATGGTTTGCCAACTGGGATATGGGGGGTGCTTATTGGGAGAAAGACAATACCATTGCACAACGGACCTTCGACAACTCCCCACATAAGTTCGTCGACCGCTGGGACACGCCTATCCTTTGTATCCACGGCGAGAAAGACTATCGTATCCTTGCCAACCAAGCCATGGCTGCCTTCGATGCCGCTAAGATGCGAGGCATTCCTGCCCAACTCCTCATCTTCCCCGACGAGAACCACTGGGTACTCAAACCTCAGAATGGTATTCTATGGCAACGTACCTTCACCAACTGGCTCGACCGATGGCTAAAAGAACAACCTCAAGAGAACTAAAAGAGGAATAAAAAGAGGAATAAAAAGAGGAATAAAAAGAGAAATAACCAACCATGCAACCCGATAAGTTCACCTACACCATTCAGTATCAGGATGTCGACGAGCAGCGGCGTCTGCGACTCTACACCCTCGAGAACTACCTACTCAATAGTGCCGGACTATCGGCTGACCTACACGGCTTTGGTGTCAAGTACCTCCACCCTCAGCACCTTACTTGGGTACTGACCAACCTCTCACTCTTGATACACACCCTGCCCTCCCCTGGCGATGAGATGGTAGTAGAAACTTGGGTGCAAGAACATATTCACACCCTCTCTATACGTAACTTCCGTATCTACATCAACGGAACACTACAAGGCGAAGCACGATCTGTATGGGCGGTCCTCAATACCGACGACCGCACCATACAGAATGTCCTCCACCTCCCCGCCTTCCAACTCGACCAACCAGGCGAAGCACTCGATATTCCCCGACCTGCACGACATATACCTATCACCAACCCCGACCTCGAGACAACCTATCGTATTGCCTACTCCGATATCGACTATAACGGTCACTGCAACTCCTGCAAATACCTCGAACACCTCCTCAACCTCTACGCACCCTTTGAGAATATAGACGCCTCTGGGGACGCAGACGCCCTCGCCCGCGGTAATACTGAGGACGCAGGCACCCTCGCCCGCGGTAATGAATACTGCAACAACGAAAACTACGAAAACAACGCTCACACCCTCCGCCTCGACCTCCGGTACGCCCGAGAAGTCTACAAGAACGACCAAGTAAGAATCATCTACGCCAAGCAGCAAAGCCAAACCCTCAACAATACAGCCTCCCCCAACGACACCCCATCCCACACCCTCCACTGCTACGACATCTACACCCCCTCCGGTGAACTCTCCTGCTCCGCCATCATCTCCACCATCTAGTCCATCTAGAACTTCTAGAACTTCTAGAATCTTTAGAACTTCTAGTAATCAGTCACTTACAAACATTCCAACAGAAAAATCGCACAAACTCTTGTGAGAACAAAATATTTGTCATACCTTTGCACACAATTTTGGCGTATGGTGGAATAGTGAGTAGATTGATTCAGTAAGCACGCCAATAACGGGGATAATTGGTTGAGGAACACACACTTGGAATAAATAAAATTATAATAAAATGTCAAAGATTTGTCAAATTACCGGCAAGAAAGCCATGGGTGGATGCAATGTATCACACTCGAAGCGCCATACAAAGCGCACCTTCGATGTGAACTTGTTCCATAAGAAGTTCTACTGGGTAGAACAAGATTGCTGGATCAGCCTTAATGTATCAGCGGCTGGTCTGCGTACTATTAACAAAATCGGTTTGGACGCTGCGCTGAAGCGTGCTGCCGGAAAAGGGTATTTATACGAATAACTAAGGAGGTATCACTATGGGAAAGAAATCGAAAGAAGCACGGGTTCAAGTCATTCTTGAGTGCACAGAACAAAAGGCTAGTGGGCTGCCAGGAACTTCTAGGTACATCACCACGAAGAACCGTAAGAATACCCCAGACCGTTTGGAATTGAAGAAGTACAACCCAATCCTCAAACGTTACACTATTCACAAAGAAATTAAGTAAAAGACTTGAATTATGGCAAAGAAAGCGGTCGCAACCCTGCAAACTGGTAACGCTGGTCGTAACCACAGCAAGTGCATCAAGATGGTTAAATCGCCTAAAACTGGTGCTTACATCTTCCAAGAAGAAATCGTCCCTAACGACGATGTAAAAGCATACTTCGCTAACTAAGAAGTAATACGAAACCTCGCTAACC
Source organism: uncultured Clostridium sp. (assembly GCA_963651555.1). GTDB lineage: Bacteria > Bacteroidota > Bacteroidia > Bacteroidales > Paludibacteraceae > Colicola. The sequence continues at coordinate 4,175 of CAVJQD010000115.1, forward strand.
TATACGCTAACTAATATACAATTCCGTATACATGTTAGCCTCCACAAGTTAGCCAATCATAAACAACAGAGGACTCCACAGCCCTCTGTTGTTATAATTATGGTAACAACACAATTATGGTGACGACACGATTGTGGAGACGACACGATTGTGGAGACGACACGATTGTGGAGACGACACGCCCTCGTGTCGTTCGGGTCGAAAGACCCGTTTGACCATACAAGGTTGGGGACGCGGGCGCTTACGGGGTCCCCGCAAAGCCTGCTTTGTGGGATGTCTGACTCGCCCGCGGGAAAGATACTACGATTGTGGAGACGACACGATTGTGGAGACGACACGCCCTCGTGTCGTTCGAGCCGCAAGGCTCGTTTGACCATACTCTGCCTGTTAATTGTTAATTGTTAATTGTTAATTCTAACCCTATGCAAGCCACCATCAACAACCTCTCCTTTGATCTCAATCCTGAGACACACACCGCCACCTACAACATAAAATCTCGAGACGCAGAAGACGAACTCATCGTACCCAAGACTGTCACCTACAAGGACGAAGTCTATCAAGTAACAGCGATAGAAAGCGGCGAATTCATCAGTCGTTCTAACATCAGAAGCATCCAAATACCCAAAAGCGTAACAAGTATCGGTGAGAGCGCTTTCTGCGGTTACTCTAACCTACAAGCCATCCACATTCCCAAGAGCGTTACACACATTGCAGCTCATGACGTATTCGCCGGATGTTCAAGCCTTACCAGTATCACGGTCGACCCCGACAACCCTGTCTACGATAGCCGAAACAACTGCAACGCTATCATCGAGACCGCTACCAATACACTTATAGCAGGCTGCATGAACACTGTCATACCCGATAGCATCACCTCTATCGGACGAGATGCTTTCAATGAATGCCGACAACTCAGCAGCATAAACATACCCAGTAGCGTCACAGGTATCGGACGCAGCGCATTCTTTTGTTGTTCCAATCTCACTTCCATAACCCTACCCGAGGGGGTAACCTACATAGGAGATAGCGCCTTTAGCAACTGCAATGAACTCACTAGTATCAACCTGCCTGATAGTATAACAAGCATAGGAGCATCTGCATTTAGTGCCTGCAAAAAACTCACTGATATCAATATACCACGCGGCATTACTACCCTCAAAAGAGAAGTATTCAACGCTTCCTATATCAAGAACATTTATATACACGAGAATATAACAAAGATCGAGGACTCTGCGCTTACAACTAATCTCGCAAGTATCACAATCTCACCCAATAACCCTGTCTACGATAGCCGAAACAACTGCAACGCTATCATCGAGACCGCTACCAACACACTCCTTTTAGGCTGCGCTAATACCATCATTCCTGATAGTGTGACTTCTATTGGGAATAATGCCTTCAATGCCTGTCAAGACCTTACAAGCATCCATATCCCCAATAGCGTCACAAGCATTGAAAAAGACGCTTTTACGTCCTGTAAACAACTCACCAGTATTGACATACCCGATAGCGTCATAAGCATCGCAGATGGCGCATTCAGTTTTTGTTCACAACTTACAAGTGTCAAACTACCGAATGGTCTAACCAAAATCGAATGCACCGTTTTCGCCCACTGCGGTAGTCTTACAAACATCGACATACCCAACAGTGTAACATATATTGGCGATAACGCTTTCAACTGTTGCTCAAGCCTTACCAACATCAGTCTTCTCAAAGGTCTGTCATACATTGGAAACCACGCTTTTTCAAGTTGTACAAACCTCACAAGCATCACTATACCCAACAGTGTATTAACCATCGGAGAATATGCCTTCTCAAATTGTCCTAATCTCACTAGTCTCTATATTCCAGACAGCGTGACTAGAATCT
>CAVJQD010000116.1:0-6042 GCA_963651555.1 uncultured Clostridium sp.
GCTCAGGCAGACTCAGTGCTTACGCACCTGCCTGAGCTTCACGTCTCCACAATCGTCGTCTCCACAATCATAGTATATACATAGAGACAACAAAGGCTAATGGGGATTATTCCATTAGCCTTTGCTGGATTTTATCTCTTTTTTCTCTTTACTCTTTTCTCTTTTCTCTTTACTCTTTACTCTATATATTCTTATAGGGCTTATAGGGCTCATAAGGCTTATAGGGGGAATAGGGCATATAGGGCTCATAGGGCTTATAGGGCTTATAGGAGGAATATGGCTGGGGAAATAAGGCTTATATATAGGGAGAATAGGGTGATGGTGTTATGGATGGAATGGATGGTTGGGTTTGGGGTGTTTTGTGGTGGAGATTTGGGTGTTAAGAATTTGGATAATGATTATTAATGGATTTTTGGTTGGTTGGTTTTGAGGTGGGTTTTGGTGGCGGATGTAGTGGTGATGGGGCTTGTCAGGTATTTACGTGGTATAGGCGTGGTGTGCTGAACCTCCCAAGAATCACCCGTGAATCACCCAAGAATCACCCAAGCCCCACTCGATGTAGTCAGCACTTTGGCAGCACTCTCTCGGCGGGTTGTCGGTGGGCTCTCTGCAGGTTATCTGCGGGTTGTCGGTGGGTTGTTGGTGGGTTGTCAGCGGGTTGTCTGTAGGTTGTCGGCAGAGTGTAGGCGGGATTGTACGGGGTTGATGGGGGAGGTGGTTGTGATATATTCTATTTAGATTCGGTGTCGGCGGCTTTTAGAATTGAGGATGGTGGGTGTGGGATTTGGAGGGGATTTGGTGGGGATTTGGAGGGGATTTGGAGGGGATTTGATTGGATTGCGGGTGTGTTGGTGGGGGGTATTGTTAGGATCGGGGTTGGGTTTGGTAAGGGTTTGGTAAGGGTTTGGTAGGAGTTTGGTGGGGTTTGCGAGAGAATTCGGTGGATATCTGTGCATATTCCATAAAAAAGCACTATCTTTGCGGCGCTTTTCGCTGGGTGTAATATCATACTCAGCAGACTAATAATCTTCATATTATGCAGATTTTAACTACTCAAAGTGCCCTCAAAGCCGCTACCGAGGCTTGTATTGCTAAGCATCAGTCGGTGGGTCTCGTGCCAACGATGGGTGCATTGCATGCGGGTCATGCGTCGCTCATTGAGCGTTCCGTCAAAGAAAACGATATAACGGTCGTTTCAGTGTTTGTCAATCCTACTCAGTTCAATAACAAAGAGGACTTGTTGCACTATCCTCGCACGCTGGAAAGGGATAGCGAATTGCTACGAAAGTTGCATGTAGACTACCTCTTCGCACCGACTCCGGAGGAGATGTATACGCAGGAAGAGTTGAATGCGACGTTCCAATTCGACTTTGGCGGCTTGGACAAGGTGATGGAAGGTAAGATGCGTCCTGGGCATTTCAACGGGGTGGTGCAGATAGTGTCTCGACTGTTTGACCTGGTTGCTCCGACTCGTGCGTACTTTGGTGAGAAGGATTTTCAGCAGTTGGCTATTATTCGTCACTTGGTTCGTACGAAACACTATGATATACAGATCGTTGGTTGTCCGATAGTTCGTGAAGAGTCGGGCTTGGCGTTGTCGAGTCGCAACGAGCGTCTCTCGGCAGATGAGCGTAAGACGGCTGTGAATATATCGAGGATACTGTTTGAGAGTAAGGCACTTACGGCGACGCATACGGTGCAAGAGGTGCAGGATTATGTGGTTCGGGCGATTAATAGCGTCGAGGGTCTGGAGGTGGAGTATTACGAGATAGTGGACGCAGATACGCTTCAGCCTGCGGATAGTTTTGCGAATGCTGTGGGTTGCGTGACGGTTTATTGCGGCGAAGTGCGGTTGATAGACAATATTCACTACTAAGATGGTGAAGGTTGTCGTTGACAAATATATCCCATTCCTTCAAGAGAGTCTGTCGCAGTACGATGTATTGGCGCTTGCTCCTGACGCTATTGACAACGCAGCGGTGCGTGATGCGGATGCGCTTATCGTGCGGACGCGTACGGCAGTGACTCGGCAGTTGCTCGAGGGGTCATCGGTGCGCTTTGTGGCAACAGCCACTATCGGGACGGATCATCTTGATACAGAGTACCTTGACTCGGTGGGTATCAAGTGGTATTCGTCGCCTGGTTGCAATGCTCAGGCGGTGTGCGATTATGTGGAAGAGGCTATAGCGGAGTGGTTGCCTACGACTCGTGTCAAGACGCCGACGATAGGTATCATCGGTGTGGGGCATGTAGGTAGTCGTGTTCAAGAGATGGCGCATCGGCATGGTTATGGTGTGCTGCTCAATGACCCGCCGAAAGGGCTCAATACGCCGCTGCGTACGATTGCGGAGCAAGCCGATGTTATCACTTTTCACACGCCACTTGAGGAGGACACTTATCACTTGGGCAGTCGGGAGTTGTTCGGTATGTGCAAGCGTAGACCACTGATTATCAATGCTGCGCGTGGGGGTGTGATCGATGAGCGAGCCGCTATGGAGTTGGGTTTGCCGTATATTATTGACACTTGGGAAGGCGAGCCGGTGGTAGACCGAGAGGTGTTGCGCAACGCTTTCAGGGCTTCGGTGCATATTGCAGGTTACTCTTTGCAAGGTAAGGTGAATGCTACGAGGCAGTGTTTGGATGCTTTCTCGGAGTATTTTGGTACGGAGCCTTTGCTAATTGACCCAAAAGCAGTATCTTTGCGGCAAGGATTGGGTGACACTGAGTTTGGTTGGCTTGAACGCATCACAGAGCGGCTTAAGCAGGCGCCTGACCTGTTTGACCAATTACGTAAACAATATAAACTAAGATAATGTCAAGATAATGGCAAGTTTTCAGAAACTAACCCCTCGAGCAGTCGATTACTCGAAATGGTATAACGAATTAGTAGTAAAAGCCGACCTCGCTGAGCAGTCAGCGGTAAGAGGTTGCATGGTAATCAAACCTTATGGATATGCGATATGGGAGCGTATCCAACAGGCGATGGATAGCCGTTTTAAGGAGAACGGGGTTCAGAATGCATATTTCCCATTGCTTATCCCGAAGTCGTTCTTCAGCCGTGAGGCAGAGCATGTAGCGGGCTTCGCCAAGGAGTGTGCAGTGGTGACGCATCACCGTCTTATGAACGACCCAAATGGCAACGGCGTGGTTGTTGATCCTAATGCGAAGTTGGAGGAAGAACTTATTATTCGTCCTACTTCGGAGACAATTATCTGGTCGACATATAAGAATTGGATATCGTCTTACCGAGACCTGCCTATTCTTTGCAACCAGTGGTGCAATGTGATGCGTTGGGAGATGCGTACACGTTTGTTCCTTCGTACGGCGGAGTTCCTTTGGCAAGAGGGTCATACGGCACACGCAACGGCCGAGGAAGCCGATGCTTTTGCGCGTAAGATGCTTGATGTGTATGTAGATGTGGCTGAGAATATCCTTGCTTTGCCGGTTGTGAAAGGTACTAAGTCGCCTAATGAGCGTTTTGCTGGTGCGGTTGAGACCTACTGTATGGAGGCTATGATGCAAGATGGTAAGGCACTGCAAGCCGGTACGAGTCACTTCCTTGGGCAGAACTTTGCTAAGTCGTTCGATGTGCAGTTCCTCAACAAAGAGAACCAATATGAGTATGCATGGGCAACCTCTTTCGGTACTTCTACTCGATTGATGGGTGCGCTTATCATGACACACTCTGACGATAATGGACTCGTGTTGCCACCACATTTGGCTCCTATTCAAGTGGTTATCGTGCCTATTTTCAAGACACAGGAGCAGTTGGATGCTATCCTCAGTAAGGTCAATCCTATTGCTGATAACCTGAAGCGATTGGGTATTCGTGTGAAGGTTGACTCGAGCGAGAAGGCAACGCCTGGTTATAAGTTTGCTGACTATGAACTGAAGGGTGTGCCTGTTCGTTTGGCAATAGGTAGTCGTGATTTAGAGAATGGTACTATTGAGATTGCTCGGCGTGATACATTGACAAAGGAGACGGTGTCGATAGATAACATTGAGGCAACGATACAGAAACTCTTGGAGGACATACAGAACAATATCTTCAAGAAAGCGCTTGACTATCGTCTTGCTAATACGCGTGAGGTCGATTCGTACGAGGAGTTTAAGGAAGAGATAAAGAAAGGCGGATTCTTGCTCTGCCATTGGGACGGGACACCTGAGACGGAAGAGAAGATTAAGGCAGAGACGAAGGCCACTATCCGTTGTATTCCGTTTGATAGTGACCATGTGCCAGGTAAGTGTATGGTGACGGGCAAGCCAAGTAAACAACGCGTTATCTTCTCGATTGCGTACTAATAGCGTTGACGATTGATGCCGAATGCTTTTCTCACCATATTGCCATCGAACAACACTCTGCTGCGTATACCGGTGGAGTTGTTGGTGTATATCGAAGCCGATGCTAACTACTGCGTAGCGCATGTGGCAGGGCTGTCGAATCCTGATGTGCGCAATATTGAGCGTCAGTTGGGCAAGGTGGAAGAGACTATCCAAGAGCAGTTCAGTGGTCAGTCAATCCCATTGGCAAGGGTAGGTAAGAGCCTCATTATCAATCTGCGTTATGTCTATCTGGTAGATATCACGCATCAGCGTCTGTTGCTCATGGATTGCTATGGGCAGCGTCACGAACTGCGGGCAAGCAAAGAAGCGTTGACTGACTTATGTGAATTCTTCAAGAGTCGGTTATGAACACTAAGTATGATGATATGAAAGACGAGAATCAAGATAAGGAGTTCAAGTTGTTGGGCAATGCGGAATGGGAGATGTCGCCATCTCAACAGATGATGTGTATGTTTCCTGAAGACCACGACTCTCAACCTCCGCAACCACCGAAGAAACATCGTTGGGTATGGTGGCTGCTGGCGGTTGTTCTTGTGATTATTCTGATTGTTATTGATGTTGTATTGGGTTCGTCTTTGAGTTCAGATGAGAATGAGTCGTTGGTAGATAAGGTTCTTGCTCCTCGTCCTGTGCAGACGCCTGAGGAGGTGAAGAAATGGCTTATTCAGTCGGAGCAGAACAGTTGTGTGTATGAGACTCGTTATATTGTGGCAATCCGATATGATAGTGCGCTATGCTCAATGCGAATGGACACGGTGGATACACTCAGTGTACTCATTGGGCAAAGAAGTTATACTGCTATCAAGGAGGTGAAGGATAGTGAGTTACCTGTTCGTATATTCTATCCGCTTAATGCTACGCCGCATTTGGATGTGGGTTTGCACTGCTTGAATGATACAGTCAATAATATTCTGTTTTTCCAAGCGGCTGATGTGCGTGCCGACAATGGTGGTATTGTAGGCGCTTTTGTGAAGCAAGGTAAACCGCTCAGTTGGGGCTTGAGTAAGAAAGGGTATTGTGCTATCTTAGAGAACGAAGTGACTATTGGCGTGGCCGAGAACTCTCCTCTCTTCGAGAAAGCGACAGAGATGGGTGGTGACTTCTTCCGACAGTATCCGTTGGTGGATAATGGCGTGATGGTAGAGAACTCGTTAGATTTATTGTCGCTTCGCCGTGCGTTGTGTGAGTTGGAGGGTCGTATTGTGGCAATAGAGTCGACTGAAGTGGCCACTCTCGACGATTTTGCGCGTACACTTGTTGGTTTGGGCGTCAAGAACGCTATCTACCTTACAGGCGGCGTGGCACGAGGATGGTATATCCCTGAAAGTGGGGTAGGCGAACGACTTGGTATCTGGAACTCGTTGGGATATATAAATACATCGTTTATTATCTGGTCGCCGAATGGGATGTAAGTATGCCTGCTGTGTCGGTCATATTGCCGGTTTACAAATAGGACTTATGGACAGATAAAAGACATCCCGAATAGTTATCTTGCGGTGGATGATATTGAGATTGGCACAGGGCATCGTGTTCCACTGTGGATGTTTGGATTGCTTTATTAATGAACTATGTCAACGATTTCGATTATATTGCCTGTGTATAATGTGGCGCGGTATGTGGTGCGTTGCATGGAGTCGTTACGTAGTCAGACAATGCAAGACTTCGAAGTGCTGTTTGTTGACGACCATGGACAAGATG
>CAVJQD010000117.1:0-6041 GCA_963651555.1 uncultured Clostridium sp.
GATATTTAACTCAATGCAAGAAAATTTTCTTGCGGAATTAAGGATCAACATAACCATTAAAAATAAATTTGTATAATTACAAATTTATCCAAGCCCGTGAATTCGTCGCCCTGTTAATTGTTAATTATTAATTGTCAATTGTCAATTGTCAATTGTCAAATTGAAATCCCCACTCCCGCATCAATAAACTCCACCTTCGCCACATGCGCCTTCATTCCAACCTGCACAAACAGATGCTTCGTGCAGCGGTACTTCAACATGATTCGCGTATACAGCCAACCATCTTGCTTCACACCCGCATCGGCAATATTGTATGAATAGAACACACTGCGTTTCAACTGTTTGCCTCCATTATCAGCCACCGTCTGATACGGCTCCAAGTTCTTCACATTATCATACAGATAAACCCCCACATGAAAACCCACCGTCAAGTTCCCCACCACAAACTCAGGCTGTACACTCACACCCACACGCCAACAGTTCTCCATCGCACTCTCTCGAAGATAAGTCTTCGCATAATATGTTATCGGCGCCGAGGTATTAGCCGACGCAAACTCATCACAAACACTCCGATAATAACCGTCATAAAACACATCTACACCCCCACCTAAACGGAATATACTCAACGGCCGCCAATACGCCCCAAGCGAGATACTACCCGCACCAAAATACTTCTTATCAGCCAGATACGCTTGTCTAACACCGCCCGACGCCGACAACTCCACTGCCCAACGCTTGCCTTCATACAACCCTTTCGGCACTCGCGTTGCAGGCACTGTATAGGTCTCTTCCTTAGGCTGATACACTGCACCAATCATACCGTTGAACATGTTATATCCCGAGTTAGGCTGCTTGATGCTACCGTTCGAGATATGATACCAACCATAAGACGCAAATATCGACCAACCCGCACGTATCGGGAACTCCATATACAACGCCTCCGCAAAATACGCATTCGTATACGAACCTATCGCACCATTCGCAATAGGGTATTTGATTGTCCCTGGCTGACCCGACAACTCAGGCGCAACTGTGTTGTAATACGTCTTCGTCACAAAACTCAAACCCACACCAGGACGAACACCCAAGACGAAATGCGGTCGATGCACTATCGGTATCTTCATGAAGAAATATGGCGCAATAGCGCTTCCCAACGCGCTGTTATTCGTTAGATTGATATAATCCACCGCAATACCCACCGACGCATTGTTCCACTCTTGCAGCGAACCCCACTTCCCCGTCGGCAAGAACTCTACCGCCACTTCTGCACCCATCGGTGGCCGTTTCCCCAACCAATCGTCTGCAAGACTACCCCGCATCATCGTCCCCACCATATACGATGAACTCACGCGAATAGGCGTTGTCTCCGCACACAATGCAGACACCACACCCATCAAGACCAATACTATAATCAAGCCATATCGTCTCATGACAACAACTCCAAGTAGTCCTTGATGGTCAGTTTGTTAGACATATCCGTCCCTTCAAGCAGCGAGTCCGCAAGCGACTGTTTCTCTTTGTGCAACCTCAGTATTTTCTCCTCTATCGTATGCTCCGAGATAAGGTGATAAACCGTCACATTTTGGTCCTGACCAATACGATAAGCACGGTCCGTTGCTTGTTGCTCTACCGCAGGATTCCACCACGGGTCGAGATGGAAGACATAATTGGCACTCGTCAGATTGAGTCCCAAGCCTCCTGCCTTGAGCGAGATAAGGAAGACCTGCGCCTCACCCGTCTGAAAAGCATCTACCATTCGTGGCCGCTCTTTCAAAGGCGTCGAACCATCAAGATACAATATCTTCGCATCGCAGGCATTCTCAATAGCCGACTTCGCCATCTTCAAGAACGAGACAAACTGACTGAAAATCAGCACGCTGTTTCCTTGCTCCACAACAGGCAACAACTTATCCAACAGTCCTTCCAACTTACTCGACTCGCCCACCCACGACTTCTCTACCAACGCAATAGAACATGCCGCCTCTCGTAGACGCGTTATCGACGACAGCACACTCATATTAACCGATGTCGCCGCCTCAATCTCGCGCTTCGTCTCCAATCGCATAGCCTCATACAACGCCATCTCATCCTCCGACAGCGAAATCGATAACTTGATATCCGTCTTTTCAGGCAAGTCTTGAACCACCTGTTTCTTCGTTCTCCGCAGAGTGAATGGGGCAATGAGTCGCTTCAACTGCTCCTTCTGATCCGCAAAACCATTCGATATCGGCGTAACAAAACGATCATTAAAATGCTCATAAGAACCCAACAAACCAGGATTGATAAACTGCATCAAGTTCCACAACTCACCCAAATGGTTCTGTATCGGCGTACCCGTCAAGATGATACGGTTCGTCGCTTTCAACTTCATCGCTGCCGACGACGACTTCGTCTCCCTGTTCTTAATCGTATGCGCCTCGTCCAAACAAACAGTCACCCATTGCGGAGCCGTAAGTGCCTCTTGCTCAGTCACAAGCAGACCGTAAGTCAAGATAAGCACATCGTTCGCATGAAGCCGTTCAAGGCAATGCTGACGCTCCGTCGCAGGCAGGTTATTGAATATAATCGCATTAAGCGATGGCGCAAACTTCTCTATCTCTTTTCGCCAATTGGCTACCACCGACGCAGGCGCAACAACCATCTGCGCTCCTTCACTCGCATGAGCAAGCATCAACGCAATAGTCTGAACCGTCTTACCCAAACCCATATCATCCGCCAAACAAGCACCCGCACCCCAATGATTGAGTCGCATCATCCATTGATAACCAGCTACTTGATATTCACGCAACGTCGCATTCAGGTTATCAGGAACAGCAAAACTCATCTCCTCACTTTCCTTTATCCGCTTGCGCATCTCTACCAACACCTTCGATTCCTGCATCTCCATCTCACCTTGCAGCATGTTGCCCGATACTGCCATCGCCAATTCGGGCACCTGAACCTTGCCACCACGAACCTGTGCAAGACTCTCAATACGCTCCAACTGACGACGAAGTGAGTCACTCAGCGTGATGATTTGGTCCGACGACAAACGAATAAACCGTCCCCCACTCTCTCGCAACATCGACAGCACCTGCGACATCGTCACCACATCGTTCTCCGTCAACGCCACCTCACCCTCTATCTCAAACCAACCATGGTTCTTCTTAATCTGAATATCCCACTTCTTGCCATCTGTCTTGCTAACATTGATTCGCTTGCCTTCCTCCCACTCAATAGCGAAAAGCGACGAATAATCAGGCGCAATCTGCAAGAGTTGCACAAGGTCCACAAAGGTGATATCCTGTTCCTGATGTTTCGAGGTAAACAACTCGCAATGAGCCTCTTCTGTCAATATATCGTTCAACTGCTGCAACGCTCTCGCCTCGCCGTCCAAGTCACGCAACACCTCAATGCGCTTACCATCCATTTGGTCAAAATAGTTCTTATCGCCCATCGCAGGGAAAGTCGAATGCTTGCTCCCCTGCACAGGATAAATCCGAAGAACCAAATGCGCTTCCACGTCGCTCGGCGTAACTTGCAGAGTAAGAATCGTTTGTCCATATACCTGCTCAATCGCCGTACTTCCCTCCACATCCGAGTGAATCTCAATCTGCCCTTGCAGCGAAGCAACCAACTGCTTGAGCATCGGCTCCGCCTTCGCAGGTATCTGCTTCAATGCCAAAAGCCGCTGAAACAGTGTCTGTTTGTCCAACGACATCGGGTAATAAACCCATTGTAACGGCAGCGAACGGTCAAGCCACAACCCCTTATAACACGTCGCATACGAAGGTATATTACTCGAAATCGATATCATATCCCCCTCTTTGCGAGTAAAGAGAAACGGTTTCTCCTCAATAATCGTGATGGGCTCAAACTGTGTATCCGTCATGAGATACAACTTATCCGTCCCTTTCAGCACAGGCACTATATGATTCAGGCACACCGACAACTCTCTCGGATAGAACGGCGAATCGATAATAGCAGCCTTATGAATCACTTTGTCATAAGAATCCAAACCACTCCAACGCGCATAAGCCACAGGACCTACCGTCTTACCTTTGCCCCATGCTCCCGTCTTGAGTCGGCTCTGCTCACGCACCGTTACCGTATCCGTCACACCATTCACGCAGTAACACAGCCGCACATCACCTTCCCCATTCTCCGATACCTTTGAAACACTCTTGATGATATCCTCCAACTCCAACATCCAAGTCTCTTTCATCTCCACCTTTCCCAACAGCGGCGCATAGTTCCATGAAGGCTTCTCACCGTGAACAAAAGGCGAGTTCTCACACTGCAGGATAGCCCACGAAGGCTCCCTTAGCGCTTTCTCATATCCTTTAGCATTCCAAAAGAATCGCAGTATCAACGAGGCTATCGACTGAATAATAGGAACAGCATAACCTTTTTTAAGACAAGGTGATAGACAACTCGTATCTTTTTCTTGCGTAACCGATTCAAAGAAATTGACCAAAGCAAATATCGGTGACATATACTGAACCGATATCTCATACTTCTTGCCCAATATCTTCTGCAACGCCTTGAGGTCTTTTGTCGTCCTGCGCAGTCCCAATGCAATCACATACATCAAGAACACTATCGGATCAATGGGTATCAATCCCCATAAATTGTCCTGTTCTTTCAGACCCTTTTGGAACATCTGTATCGATTCGTCCAATTTGTTCTGATAAAGCAGTTGCACCGCCTCAGTAAAATAATAATACTCCGACGGTTCTGCCATCTCTATTTCTGCCAACAACCTACCCGTCGCAAAGAATAGATACATTCGATAATACATATAGAGATCTGCCCACTCCTCCTTTGTGTTGCGTATTGACATCAACTTCTCACCCACATGCTCCAACAACGCTACATCCTCAGTCACCATCGACGTGCGGAAATTTTCCCAAAACAGCGGATAGAAATATTCTTCCGCTACCACTCGCTGCAATTGCTCCGTGTCTTGTGTTAATAACAATGGCATCAACGAGGATATACAAGTGTATTTCTGATGATACAAATCAGGTACGTTCCCCACTTCCTTCTGCTCACCCAATAGTGCTTTCCATATCCTAATCAAGTAACAAACCTTCTCCGATTTTTGATGGACTTTGGTCTCAAATGTTCTAAGCCAATCTTTATGATTCGCCACCAACTCATAAAGCACATACATCAGCCGCACAGGTGTAACCATATAGACAATCACCGACGAACGACCATATCCGTACCACATATCACTCGGTCGCTTGCATAGCCAACCTGCTTCCAGCAAGTCTTTTATATACTCATTCTGCTCTTCTTGAGGTATCTGAATAGCAGGAAAAAAGGTCTTTACCGCTGAGATATAGAATGCTGAATCATCGCAGTATGCCAGATAACAGAGAAAGAACAACCTCCGCTCATCCATCTCAATATTTCCAAACGCCAACCGTCCCGCATTTCCTTTACCATCTTTATTCTCTGTCTTATCCGCAGCAACCTTCTCTTTTTTCGTCGCAACCGCTTTCTCTGTCCGTTCCGCGACTCCCTTTCTATCGTCCTTCATACCACCATTCCCATCAAACTGTAATTCGAGTTCAGGCAGTTTGGTCTGCGTATGTTCTTTTTCAGGATGCTTATAGCGGTCACGTATCTCGCAGAGCAACGCCGCCACATGCTTGCAATCTTTGCCGTAAGGACAGTTGCACGAAGACTTTTTGATTCGCTCCCCATGCTCCCCATCCATCTCTACTATTGTGGTATAAGGATGCGTACCATGCACAATAGCCTGATACACACCATCTTTCGCACTTTGCATTTCCACCTTTCCATCTTTCCAATAGTGCAAACCACGATAATATATCATCGAACTAAACCGCTTCGAAAAGTCATTTATGTCCATAGCTTTTCCCTATTTCAAATTAACTAAATTATTACTAATTACCTCTAGATCATCTAGAACTTCTAGAGCATCTAGATCTTCTAGAACTTCTAGATCTTCTAGAATCCCCTAGCCCGCCCGAGCTGTTAATTGTTAATTGTTAATTGTTAATTGTTAATTGTTAATTGTTAATTGTTAA
>CAVJQD010000118.1:0-5857 GCA_963651555.1 uncultured Clostridium sp.
GGCGTGGAATTAAAAGGGAATCAGGTGCGAATCCTGAACAGACCCGCTGCTGTAAGTTACAATAAAAGGCCAAGGCAAAAAGCCACTGCAAAATAAACTTTTGTGGGAAGGTGCCAAAAGCCGTAACGAGTCAGAAGACCTGCCAATGCACTGATAATCAAGCACGCTTTCGAGGAATAGAGCGCACTGATGACCGCCACCGACGCACATTGTGCGTTTGGGTTGTGGCGTGTGCATATACCAATTTTTGGCTGTTTGATTTTCGTCGGACAGCCATTTTTTTTGCGTTTATTACTGCCTGTGCCAAAAGTTGGATTTCTGCCATAAAGCGTACTTTCGGTGTGGGCAAATAGTGGGGTTTTAGTGATTCGCCCTCGTTAAAACGCCACCATTTTCAACCGATACACCATATTTATTATTTCGATAAACAGACAAAAAAATAATCACAAAAAAACAAAAAAAGAGATGAAAAAGAGATTTTTTCTGTGGGGGCTTTTGGCTCTCGCAACGCTGACAGGCAGAGCCGAAGATGTGCTTATGACGCAGTTCGGTAAACAGGTCGTAACGGTGGACAAGGACAACCCCATCACCTACTACGACTACAAAGGCACGGAGAGTATGAAAACAGGAGGTACGAACAATGCATTCGCTACGACTATCTTCAAGCCGGCTCAGGAGAACTACGCCATTCAAATCGTGTTCGAGGAATTCGAGTTGAAGCGATACAGCGATAACTACGATGCAAAACTGTACTTGTACAACGGTGTTTTCGACACGACAAGCGTTACTTACCCGACGACAGGTTCTGGCGTTACTGCAGATGGCAAGTTTCCGACGAACGATAACCTGCTTGTCGCACTGACCGGCACTTACTCCAATCTTACCTACACCTCTACGGATGCAACGGGAGCCTTGAGTTGCTGTTTGTATTTCAAAGACCCGTACGAAAGCAAGGGTTGGAAGGCTACAGTACGCGCCGTAGAGATAAAAGACATGACCATCGCCTTGGCGACCACCGACTACACTGAGGTGAAGGACGATATTTATTCGGGAAAGCAAGGTATTACCTTGGGGGCAGTAAACATCACCACGGAGGGTTTTGCTAATCCCGATGCACTGACGAGCGTTAGTTTCACGCTATCACAGACAGACGGCACTGTGTTTGACCCTACGACCCTGAAACTGTATGCAGGCAATGCCGAGCGCACCACCACACTCACCGAGATTGAGAGTACTATCAGCGAAAACAATGGTACATACACTATTACGCCAACGACCGTCCAACCCCTCGGCGCGGGCGAGAATCGCTACTGCATCGGCGGCGATGTACTCGGCACGGCTGCCATAGACGCACAAGCCACACTCGCCCTCACGGGCATCGCCACCGCCAACGGCTACACCGCACTTACCACCACCACACCCGCCACACTCACCGTGCAACCCCTCATCCTAATGGTAAACGGGCAGAAACTGACGGTGAAGGTCGATAGAAATATCAAATTCTATGACGATGGCGGCGTGGAAGGGAAAATCAGCAATAACTTTGAAGGGTGGGTTACTTTCCTGCCCACTACCGAAGGCAAGAAAGTGCAACTCGATTTGAAAAATATCAATATCTTCTACACCTCCTCGGCGGTGAGCGTAGGCAATCAGGATGTACTGAAAATCTACAACGGCGATGCAACGAGCGCCGAAGTCTTGTACACCGCCGAGAAGGACAAGCCTGCTGATGTCGTGCTGAAAAGTACCGCTTCCAACGGTGCACTAACCCTCTACCTAAAGAGCCTGACACCCTCGAGTTACTACCAAGGCAACGGTTTCGAGGGTGTAGCAAGTGAGTTTGAGCCGGTGGCAATGACCATCACGGGCAGCAGCGTGGTACGCGCAAGCAGCGCGAGCGTGGCTGCCACTACGACCGATGTGCCGATGCTGACCATTGACTTGACAACCGAGAACACCGAGCCGGCGAAAGTGCTGAAGACCATGACCTTCAACGCCAACGGAACTGCCGCACAAATAAGCAAAGCCACGCTCTACTACACGGGCGCAAGCAGCACCTTTGCTACCGGCACCAAGGTGGGCGAGGCGACGGTGAACGGCGATGAAATCACCATCACTACCAACGAAGGCGTTACCCTACGCGAGGGCGACAACTACCTGCACCTTGCCTACGACATAGCCGCTGCTGCACGGAACGACAGCAAAGTGGACGCCCAATGCACCAAAGCCGTATTCGGCGATGAAACGGAATATACCGACCTTACCACCCCCGAAGGTGCGCTGACCGTTGCCAATGTATGGCACTCGGTGATCGGTACAAAGACCATCGGCGTGTACGACCAATGGACCTATACGCACACCGTGGCGAGCGCATACAACAGTAACTACAAAGCCGAAAAGGGCGACCAAATCACTACCTTTGTGCCAACTACCGCAGGCAATATCATCGAAATGACTTTTGCCGACTTTGCGGTAGCGTACTCGTCGTCTTCCTATTACGGGATACGCGCCGACTACAAGATTTACGCTGGCGCAGATACCACGGGCGAACTGCTGTGGCAGGCTGACGCTACTAACTGTAACATAGGTCCGGGCAAGATACGCTCCACCTCGGAGGACGGTGCTATCACCGTAGTCTTTAATGCCAACACAGACCAGTCGTACTACACCGAGAAGGGCTGGCACGCCACCGTGAGTGAGTACACGCCCGTCGCCATGACGGTGAAGACCACGGAGTTGCAAGTAGCCTCGACCAAAGCCGTGGTGCGCAACCAGAAACATGCTGCGCTCATCGATGTCGCCATTACCACCGAAGGCACACTGACACCCCTCGCGGTGAACAGCGTAAAGGTAACGCTGAACAGTGCTTGTGCCACCGCCCTCGACTCGGTGGTGCTGTTGCAGGACGACCAAGTGATCGCCCAAGCCGAAGTAACGGAGGGGACTACCGAACTGACCCTCACGCCCGACCTCACCTTGGTCGAGGGCGACAATGCCATGACCTTGGCGGTGAATGTGAAGGAGAATGCCGCATTCAACACCGTTGTGAAATTCGAGAGCCTGCAGATAACGGCAGGCGGTAACGCGCTGGCGACTACACTGCCCGACCACGGACGCACCGTAAGCAATATCTATCTGCTGCAAACTGGCACGAACACCGTGAATGTAGATGAGAACACGCTGCTCTTCTACGACGACGGCGGACAAGACGACCAAATAACCGTCGGCACAAGCGGCACGGTAACATTCGTTCCGACAGTGGCGAATACCGCCATTCAACTGAAAGTGAACAAATGGGCGGTAACGGGTGCCGACTACTTTTATATCTACTATGGCAACGAAACCAAAGACCAAGCCGATGTCAGTCTGAGTTATTACACCAAAGAGATTGACAAAATGGTCATCATCTCAAGCGACGAGAGTGGCGCACTCACGGTGAATTTCCAGAGCAAAGGCTCTATTGCGACCGATGGTTGGGAGATAGAGGTTACCTGCCACGAGTTGCAACCCCTCACACTGGACTCCGTCGTGGTGAGCGATGTGTCGGGCGATGTGGTCCTGCGCGGCAGTACGGATGTGAAGGTGCTTTGCGCGGCTATACATGTGTCGGGCGACCGCACACCGCTGTCAATTGACAACTTTGTGGTCGAAAACGCCTTTGGTGCCGACGCCGTGAAAATCTACAAGACAGGCACACTCAATTCGTTTGGCACTACCAATCAGGTAACGGCAGCCGATGCCATCAGCGAGCGCGGTACGCACTACTACTGGATTACATTGGATATCCCCGCCGACACCGAAGAGAACAGCACCGCTACCGCCACGTTCAAGACCGTGTCGGTGAACGGAGCGGCTACGCAACCGAAAAACACGGTTACGGCTTCGTTCAAAGTCATTGGCGGACTGCACGGCACCTACCGCGTAGGAGCAAGTGCCGAGGCTGACTTTGCCACCCTACAAGCCGCCGTCGATGCGCTGCAATACGGCATCGAGAGTGCGGTAACATTCCTCATCGAATCGGGCACCTACAACGAGAAAGTTACCATGCCCGAAGTGAGTGGCATCTCGGCCGACCACAGCGTTACTTTACGCTCGCTCACGGGCAACCGCAAAGATGTGGTAATTACCTACGACAAATATGTGGCGCAGTCGTCTTCGGCGGGCGACGAAACGCAGGGTGTCTTCACCATCCACGGTGCAGACTACATCACGCTCAGCGACCTGACGCTGACCACTGGCGACGAAAGTTACCACACCGTCGTGCTTGTGGACAACAAGTCCGAGCATATTACCATCGACAATTGCTATATCTACCGTGCCGAGAACACTAGCAGCACCAATATAAAATTGGTATATGCCTACGCAAAAGACGAAAAGACCAATAACAACTATTTCACGCTCAGCCATTCGCTGCTCAAGGGTAGTTACATGGGCGTAAGTGTAAGCGGCAACTATTCCACTAAACAGATTGGCGCACATATCATCGGCAACACCTTTGAGCGCCAAGGTTCTCAATCTATTTATATCTCAGGTGGCGAAGTTGATGCTATTGTTGATGGAAATAGCGTTAGCAAAACTTTGGAAGGAAACAAGAGTACATGGGCTGTTGATGTAACATTGACGGAAGGTGGACAGATTAGCAACAATAATATTTACATAAATCTTAGTACCAATGCTTGCTATGGCCTCTATCTGCGCGCCAATACTGCCACCGAAGGAAAGCCCATTCACATTTATAACAATGTAGTGGATTTGCACTGCACTGCTACAAGTACATCATATGGCATTGAAACCAAAGCGCAGACTAATGTGATTCTTGCTAACAACACCGTGCGCACCACAGGCGACAATACTTATGCACTACATATTGGCGGTAAAGGCTCGAATTTTCAGGTCATTAACAACATATTCTATAGCAGCAAGTTGGATGCGGTATGGACTCCAAGCAAAGCGTATGTAACGGTTTTCGACAACAACCTGCTCTATTCCGAAGGCGATAACTTCGGTAAGATAGGTACTACCGAGTACTCCAACATCGCCGAATGGCGCACGGCCATAGGCAGCACCAGCGACATCAGCGAGGCGGTTACCTTTGAGTCCGACGATGTGCTTCGTCCGAAGGACAAGGGCAATTTGGTCAGTGCCAAGGCATTGGATTTCATCACTACCGACATCACAGGGCGTGCGCGTGCGGCTGTGCCCACCATCGGTGCCTACGAGTGGGTAAGTCAACCCACAACCGACAATCGCCATTTGGAAACGAACGTAAGCCTCTACCCGAACCCAGCGACACACTACTTGAATGTAACCGCCGCCGAAGGCACTATCAGCATTCTTGGTATCGATGGGCGTATTTGGCTCACGCAATCGGCCAACGGCAGCACCACGCACATCGATATTTCGGCATTGCCACAGGGCGTTTACCTGCTGCAACTCGATGGCGAAAACGGCTGCACAACCGAACGCTTCATCAAAAAATAGCGCACCTTTTTCTGCCAACAAGTGCTATCCAAGCCGCTCCACCAACCATGGAGCGGTTTTTTTTCGAACAGCGCAAAAGATTTTTGACCTATAGGTCTAAATATCTTCAACAAACACAACGGAAAGTCATTTTTTAACACGAAAACAAAGAATATTCTTGTTTACTTGGAATATTTTGACTACTTTTGCAGGCAAATTCGTAAAGACTATGACTGTACCTGCAATTCCAATGACCATCGATGTGCTATCCTCGTACCTGAATGGATTTAAGGCTCCTATGCAAAAGATACTTGACATGGAGCAAAAGGGCGAGTTGGTTCGGTTGAAACGAGGATTGTATATTACTGCCAATGGCAAACCCAATCTTTTCCTTGTG
>CAVJQD010000119.1:0-5695 GCA_963651555.1 uncultured Clostridium sp.
ATCTATATTGGCGTCTATCTAAAAATAAAGTAATTGATGGTATTCAATATCTTGACCAAGTTCTGGATTTTTCTTTTAGATACTACAACTCCATAGAACATCATTATCCGCAATCTTATGCTCCTATTGAAGGAATAAACAAGGAACTGAGTATCGGGAATCTATGCTTGATAAGTCGACGACAGAACTCAAGTTTAAATAATAAAAGTCCCAAAGAGAAAGCAATAATGACTGACAATCTACAACCCAAAAGAAGAATTATGTATTATATAACTCAGAATTATGGCTGGGATGCAGAGCAGATTAGACAGCATGCGGTTGACATACATCATTTATTGGACGATAGAAATATCATATTAGGCATCATCAATGCCGAGGGGACGAAGTTATAATAAATCCACATTTTTCTTGCCACCACTGCCGTGATATGGCAGTCAAACCCACTATCTTTGCAGCGTGATTCGAAATGAGTCACGTTGCAATTGGAAATAAACAAATATTGAGGATAAAAACGACTACGAATGAACATACGCGAACTTACTAATCTCGACCATATCTATGGTTTCCGAGGAGAATATACCCAATTTATGACCATGGAAGAGGATGGTCATTTAGAAATAGGACTTGTCAATCGACAAGGAAAAATAGTATGGAATGCCCATTCAGAATTGCCTGTTACCCGCATCTCTGGCAATATCTTTATGGGACGACCAAAAGGTAGAGAGAGTCTTTTGTTTTACGATATTGTTCAACATAAAGAAGTTGAACGCCCACTGCTAAAAGATAATTTCGATGGCGGCTATTTCTTGCGGAACGCGGAGAGTAAATGGGCATTGTTTGTAGACGATAAGCAAGTGACAGATTATATCTATGACGACTGCTTGGCAAGGCTTGAAAATTTTGTCCCCACGATGCCAGGAAAGAATCTCGTAGTCACTCAAGACCATAAATCTTTCTATATCGACAAAGCCGGTCAATGCATCTCTAAGCGATACGACTACCTCGAGCCCTGCACCCGTTCCGGTTACGCTTTGGCAAAGATAGATGGCAGAATATGGGTCATATCTGCCGACGAGAAACCTCTCTGTGCTACTCAATGGGACAATGTCTGGTTCAAGACAGAGGAAGATAGCTGCTACGAGCGTTACAGGATTGGACTAAGATGGATTACACCGGATTGGCTGCAATTAACTGAAGGCAATAAGTGGAGTATCATCGACCCGTATAACAACCTAATCTTGCCTGCACAGTATGAATACATCCGAGCCGTTAATGATTTCAACGCCTTCCTGATAAAAGAGAATGGCTTGTGGGGTATGATGAGCAAAGAACAGATTGTCAAAGGAACTTTCCAATGGATGCTACCATGTATCTATCAGAGCCTCAATGCGTATGACGAATACTACATCGCTCGCAAGAACGGAAAAATCGGTGTCATCAACGAGCAGAATGAAGTGATTATCCCCTTTGAATACGACTTTTTCGCCCCTGCCCGTGACGAGAAGCTGAACCTCATCTCCGTCAAGAAAAATGGCGAATGCTACTTCATCAATGCCCAACAAGAAAGAATAGACCTGTTCTAATCCCTTTATCAGTCAAGTATGGCTCTTTGCATAATTCATACATAATTACTAACTTTGTAGCATCGTAACGCAAACCAAAAGCAATATGATAGGCAGTATCATAGGTGACATCGTAGGCAGTATCTACGAGTTCAATAACATCAAGACAAAGGAGTTCCCGCTCTTCAGTGAATATTCCGAGTATACCGACGATAGTATTTTGACTATCGCCACGGCCGATTGGCTCTTGCATGGTCTCATACATGGTGGCGATGTTCCCCTTTATTACAGCAACTACGCAGCCAATTACCCATATCCCTTAGGAGGTTATGGTATAAGTTTCCAGAACTGGGTCATCAAATCGCAACGCATGAATGATTACCGGCCTTACAATAGTTGCGGTAATGGTTCTGCCATGCGTGTCGGTCCTGTGGGATGGGCGTTCAATACTCGCGAGGAAGTGCTCCGCTATGCTCAGATTTCTGCAGAGTGTACGCACAATCACCCCGAAGGCATCAAAGGTGCGCAAGCAGTGGCACTATGCATATTCATGGCACGACAAGGTGCAACAAAAGACTTGATGAAGAGTACGATAGAGCATGATTTTGACTACGACCTTAGCCTATCTATCGACCAACTGCGCCCACGCTATTCATGGGATGGATTAGATGATATGGATGGCGCCACTTGTCAAGGTAGCGTACCCGAAGCGATACGAGCATTCATCGATGGCAACGACTTCGAGGACTCTATCCGTAATGCTATCAGTATCGGTGGCGATAGTGACACTATCGGCTGCATCACAGGCGCTATTGCTGAAGCGTTCTATGGTGTACCCGAACAGATAGCACAACATGCCTATGATCAACTGCCCGACCCGCTCCGCAACATCGTGACCAAGTTCGAAACTGAATATGGTAAGGGTTCTATCCAATAAACTAACAGAGGCAACATGACTATATTACACTTATCCGACACACACGGAAAGCATCGGCGGTTGGGCACATTGCCCGAGGCAGATGTGATTGTGCATACGGGTGACTTTACTCTCGCAGGTACAGATCGTGAAGCACTTGACTTCATGGAATGGTTCTGCGATTTGCCCTATCGGCATAAGATATTCATCGCAGGCAATCACGATGGTTGTCTGTACGGCGGGAACATAGAAGGTTTGCCCAATGACTGCCATTACTTGTGCGGTTCGGGTGTCACGATTGAAGGTGTGCGTTTTTGGGGTGTTCCGTTATTCATAGAGGATGTTCACTCGAAGCAGTATGCAGCGATGCTGGATGTGGTGCCATACGATACGGACGTGCTGCTTACCCATCAGCCTCCGCGGGGTATCCTGGATATGAGTGAGGATGATCACTACGGCAGTCAGTTGATAGTGCAGACTATACAGTATGTCATGCCCAAAGTGCATCTATTCGGGCATGTGCATGATGCGTACGGCATGACGAAGATACGCGGAACGCTATTCTCAAATGCAGCTGTTGTCAACGAGAAGTACAGACTATCACATAGTCCACGTGTGATAGAGATCTAATCCTTTATTGTATAGGGTCGCCACAAAAGTCTTTTCTGTCGCAGTGTGCACAGAATGTACCTTCCCATATTTTGTCGTAGTGTGACATAGCACTATCGATAAGACCTGGCTCGTCGGACAAGATACCTGCCTCAAAGTTACGCCTATTGGCAGACTTCATGCCCATACCTGCGCCTGTCATATTAGCAGAGCCAATGTATATCCAATTACTATCGATGGCAATGAGTTTGGCATGTACTCGTGGACAGAGATGCCTTTGCAGACCGCTGAATAATGCCGGGTAGCGGTCGAAGTCTTCACGAAAAGCAGTACCAGGCTCTTTGGCATGGAGCAGTCTTACTTCTACGCCACGGCGAATCAAGTCACTGAATATTTTCAGGATGGGCACGGCATCCTCTTTATCAGTCTTGACATACAAGTCTTTGAGGTCAGCTGTGGCTATCCATAATTGGCGTCGTGCCTTGACCATTCGTGCCACGACTTCGGTGTAGTGGGAGATGTCAGCGATGTAGGTGGTCATAAGGTTGTTTAGTTACCCATTGGCGGAATTAATTTGCACATACTACAATATCTCTCGGGCGATGAATGCGCAGGCTTCGGCATCGGCGAGAGCATGGTGGTGGTTCTCAAGCGAATAACCACAAGCGTCTGCAACGGTCTGCAGTTGGTGATTAGGCAGTAGATGCCCGAAATGCTGTCGTGAGGCACTGAGTGTATCGAAAAAAGGATATTCCGGATATTCTAACTCATAAGCAGCAAAAACGGCTTTGAGACACCCTTCATCAAAGCGTGCGTTATGCGCCACAAAGGGTATACTACAACCATTCATATCGTTAAAATCGATGCGTATCTTGTTTTCAACCTCTTTCCACACCTCTGGAAAAGCGGGAGCATCGTCAGTGTCATCAGGTCCTAACCCATGCACCTCTTGACAAAAAGATGCATAATAATTGGGGGTAGGGTGGATGAGCGAGTAGTAGTTGTCGACAATCTCACCATGGCGGACAATAACGATACCCACACTGCATACACTCGAACGGCTACCGTTGGCGGTTTCAAAATCTATTGCTATAAAATCAGTCATCTTGCTTTGAGTTATATTTATTATTCAATGTTGCATATTCATATCCGAGTTCGTCCCGTAACCGTTGTGGTGTTCGCACTTCTGCCGCATCGCCAAGCGATTTGATGGTTTGCATAAACTCAAATGTGGGCACTACATAATAACGAAATACGGAATAATCCTCGTTGTGCTCTATCTCTTCTTGCGTTGGGTGCAGTTGCAGCGAACGAAGATAATTGGCTTGATAGGCATTGACCTCTATCTCAATAATCTCAGGCTTACTCTCGCAACCGCTAACCCCATAAGTATGAGCAAAATAGGCTTCTGCGTCGAAGTCTTTCGGCATCTTGAATTGCGTCTGGGTTCTATCCACGCTTAGAATGCGGTCAAGGCTGTATACGCGCAATCGTTTGTCAATATACTCCGACTCTGCCAATACATACCAACGCTGCTTGAACATCTTGACGCAATAAGGCGCAATGGTAAATGTACTTGGTTCGGCGTGTGTATAACTCTGGTAGGTCATGCGTAGCCGGATACTATTCCGCATAGCCTCAATGATAGGCGAGAGGAATTGTTGTCCCGAGGGTATATCTTCTAATAGAATACGGTCGCGCATATCCAGACTCTCCGATAGTAAGTTCTTAATGGCAAAAGTGTTGAGCATCCATTCTCGCAGATGGTCTTGCCGTATGTCTTCCGCATTCTCGATGTAGTAACCCTTCGATACATCGTAGTTGATGTTGATTTGAAACAACTCTTCAATGGCATCACGGTAACGGTGAAAAGTGCGCTCGGGTATCTCAAACTCTTGGTCGAAATTGAGCGAAGAATCACGCCAACGCCTGTTGATGTCATCTCGAGAGATAGCCCCCTCGGAGTAGATGAGATTGATCAACCATATATATCGATTGAATAGTATAGAGGAGTTCTGTTTTGGCATATATGTTAAGTTAAAAATTCGACTACAAAATTACAATATTTTTCCCATTGTGGCAATGGTTTCTGCCTTTTAGCAGAAACCAATGCTTTTACGCTTTTGTTTATTATCTATTTTCTCTTGTGCGCATATCTCTTGTATCGACTCAATGCTATGCGTATCTCCGTAGAGAATAGTGTTTATCACATGTTTACGCGCAATGTTCTCTATCTGCCCGCCTGAAAAGTCGAACTGCTTTGCCAGCGATAACGCATCTTCGTCGCTTAACTCAGGCAACATGCTCTTCCAAATATGTCTACGCTCGTCAGGCGTCGGCTTCGTAAACTCTATCTTGTAGAGGAAACGCCGTTCAAATGCCGAGTCTAAATTCCCCGTCAAGTTCGTAGTAGCAATCATAGTACCGTCAAAGGTCTCCATCTCTTGCAAGATGATATTCTGTATGGAATTCTCCATCTTGTCGACAGCGTTTGTAGCTCCCTCGTTTCGTTTGTTAAAAATTATTGGTGTCCGGTAAACTTCCGAATCAGGTAAAAAAACTCTCTTATCCTCAGTAAATAAAGGGATGTGCCTCCAAAAAATGAAAG
>CAVJQD010000120.1:0-5694 GCA_963651555.1 uncultured Clostridium sp.
GTATTATGTTTGCATGCAGGTGTTAGATTTGCTGAAGCGCTATGGGAACAGTGGCGACACTCGTGTATGGGAGCAATTGCGCACTATGCCTCTTGAGATGGAGAATGTTTTTCATGTGGTCAACAGTGAGCACTATGCGGAAGTAGGGTGTCATAATGCCTGTATGATATTGACAACGCTGTCGGCTTTGCTTGGTTACTCGGATGATATACACTTGCAGACTTATTCAGAGTGTTTGGAAGGTATGTCGATAGACTTTTCTGCGATGTGTCGTTGGGGGGGGGATGTAGATACTGGGGACTACACAGAAACCTTGGAGCATGCATATAGTGAAGACTCAGCGATTCATGCCGCCTTAGGCTCCGAATTGTTAGAACATTTGAATTTATGCAGTAATGGAGTCGATATCCGCAAAACCATAGCCGAATACTTGTCGTCGGGTCGTAGTATCTCGGAAGAGATAGAGCGTTGTGCGTTGTCGGGCGAAGAGGAATCGGAGGAGTTGTCGGAGTCGTTGGAAGTCGCGAGGACGAAGATAGGCGAGTTGGAGGTTCGCGTAAAGGAGTTGGAAAGAGAGTTGGAGGAACGAGAGTCAGCAATGCGTACGATGCAGAAAGAAAAAGATGTTGAGACGATATGTGTAGCGAACGGCAAGAAGGCGAAATTGGAAGCGGTGCTGGTAGGCTTATATTATGCGGACTATTTTGTGAATGACAAAGGAATGAAGTTATCCTTAGAAAAGACTGTCCCTCGCATTATGAAGGACGGATTTAACAGTGATTGCAATAGATTGAGTAAGGATATCAGTCAATTCGTGACGACTAATACCTTGTCTGTATTCAAAGATGACATACTACAGATGGTGAAAGATGGGTTGGATGATATAAAAAAGGTTCAACGATAAAGATAAAACGCCCACGATATCGGAGCGAAAAGACTCCGTGAAAGCCTAAAAACGGCAGTATTTCGAGGTGAGGTCCGGTGACGTCCGGAAACCTCACCTTTTTTATTAGGTTATCTTTTTTTTCTTACATAAAAATGTTATACTTTTGCAGCGTGAAAGATTTGGAGGCGGTGTTGAAGAGGTCTTGAAAAGTTGTAGCGATTGTTCGGAGGTGGTTCGAAGGTGGTTCGAAGGTGGTTCGAAAAATGCTTTGACGGGATTCGGTATAGTTTGCCGGAAACACCCTGACAATACCCTGACAATACCCTGACAATACCCCGAGAGTTACCTGCGAGTAATCGTCAAGACTTTAGAAAGTTGTCGGAGATGCCTATTCCAATCGTAAGCAAGCGTTGCTTGGAGACGTCACAAGCAATCCATCGTAGAAGGGTTGAAGCGATGTAAAAGAAAGAGATACTCAAAACTAAAATTTAGAGCGATGAATTATAACATCGAAATTCCATTTAAGGATTTGCGGGGGAAAATATGTAAACACTCGCGGATCATTTTCAAGAAGGTGTACGATACACAGTACACGAGTCAGATTTGTAACCCGTACACGGGAGATCCGAGTGCGGCGCAGAAGGCACAGCGTGCGAAGTTTAAGCAAGCCCGTGCAAATGCCTTAGCGTTGAGCGAGGAGGAGAATGCTGCTTACATGGCAACGTTCAAGAAACAGAAAGAGTATCATTCATTTCTGGGCTATAAGATAGCGATGGAGATGAAGAAACTCAGTATAGTTATCTTATTTATTAACCTCTTTAATTTATATGGTTATGGGATATTATAAGTTACATGATCCATTTAGAGAGTTACACGGTATGTTATCAAAAAAGCATGGCCGTGTAGAGTACAAGTATCTCAAGGATGCGGAGGTTCCCTACACCGTACTCCGAGATCCGTTGAGTCCGAAGGAGCGACGCGAGCGAAGGAAGGCGCGTGCGGCATCGGAGAGTGAAGCCCTGCGTGCAGCGAAGGCAAAATTCAAGGCGGTGTCGATATCGACACGTGCACGTATGAAGGATGCAGCGCAGTCGGCGGCGGACAAGGAAGCGTTCCGTCGTCAGGACGCATACCCGACGTTGTACGGTTATGTGTTCTCGCAGGAGTGGGCGAACTACGAGGGCTAAGCCTTGTAGGAGCCTGAGATGTTGAGGTTCCCGCGTGGGGGTTGTGAGAGGTCCCTTGCGCGGGAACTGTTTGTTTGGGCGGGGGGACTTAAAGGGACGGCTGCGGGGTGTTGATATCTAAACATGTATGATGTATTGGTTATTCTACAAGGATGGCGGTAACGCCGTCGGGGGTTAGGACATAGCGTGGGTGTGGAGCAAAGTTGGGTGAGAACACACTCCAAGAAGGTTTGGCATAAGCCGAATCGAGTGTAATCCCCGCCATATCGCAAATGGAATAGAACATGCAATCACCATTTATTGGTTCGGCTTTATGCGCCTTAGCAGCAGTCACTTTCTCAGGATAGAAGTCGGCATACTCGTTGGAGTACCAAAAGAGGAACGGTACATGATACTCGTTTTTCCGTGGGCGACAATCGCCGCCATGTCCGCCCCCATCTTTGGTGATCCCCTCTCCATGGTCGGAGACGAAAGTAAACGCAGCGACGGTATTGGGTTTATCGATAGTACGAATGATAGACGACAAGACATAATCAGTGTAGCAGGTACAATTGTCGTAAGCATTGATATACAGGCTATCGCTGGTGGCTTTATCGGCTTCGGTACAGTTATTGGAATTGGGGCGATAGATGTCAAACTCCGGTTCATAATTAGTGTAATAGGAGTGATTGCCCAAGAACTGCATCAACACGAATAACTTACTATGTTGCGTCATCAAGGAGTCGACAATATGTGCAATCGTTTTATCGCCTGATATAATTTTTCCATTTTCCACACGATGTGGCACAACGATGAGAGAGTCGGCTCCATCGGTAAGATATCTCTCGTCTGCCAACAGGTTACTGCACACCACGACAAAAGTATGGAACCCACACTCACGGAAAGGCTCAATAATGGAGCGCTCTGCATAACAGAGGTCATAATTATCGGGTGTGGCACGGGTGATTAACATAGGGACAGACAGCATTGTGAGACATGCTTGTGAATAGTAATTATCGAATAAGAGCAAGTTGTCTAATGATTCTAATTGAGGTGTTGTAGAACGTGGATACTTCCCATTGAGTGATATGCTGCCATAGCGAAGAGACTCTCCGATAGCCATAACATATACTTCGCAATGGGGGGGGGTAATTTGTTTAGCGCCAAAATTAGTTTCTTTGGCATGAGCCAACAGATTGCGTTTGTGCAATTCTTTGGCGGCATTGACGGACTGATAAGCGACATTGTAGGGAGGTCGATTGAGGATGCGGTTATCGACGAAATAGCGGGTTGTCAATTTTGACTGATAGAAGCCGAGCATCTTGTAGGAAACGAACCCGACAGGCAAGAGGAAGGACAAGGCTACGCCGATAGCAGTCAGTTTATTGTAGTCTGGTCGACGATAGGTAATGCAGGATAAGATGCACAGTGCGATGACAGGAAGCCAGTGAAGGACTTCTGGAAGATTGGCGTGGTAGAACTCGGAGGCTTCATGAGAGTTGGTCATGATGGTGGATATGATAGCCCCAGGCAGGATATAGGAATGGAATAGGTCCACCATGGTGAGGTCGACGATGGAGATGACACCGAGAATAGTAACGACAAGACTATATATCCAGCGTTTATGCGACAGGGATACCACTGCAAGCAGCGGCAAGGCGTAAAGGAGGCTTGTCAGCACATAGGTTATGCCTGATTCGTTTGCCAGGGTGTAGACGAGATTGGGGTACACGAGGACCAAAAAGAGCGCGAGGAGGCTTATTGCACGAGAGATATGTCGATTCATATACGATTACTTTTGGATGGTCAAATATACGTGGTCAAAAAAAATTCTCTTTAATAGTTTGAATAGGACTTTTGGTGGCAGCGGGAACGATATGTTTATAAAGCGACAAGGTTTATTTATACAACTTACCTAATATCTTATCCACACAGCGGATAAAGAGAGATTGATGTATAGATTGCGTTGTATGTATGTATGTATGTATGTATGTATCCGTCCACCGACGAGGGTCTTTGAGATGATAATATTCGAGTAACTCGTTGTCCCAAATGTCTAATTTTCGCAACATCTTCATGGGGTAATGTGATAGACGCTCGACAATATAATCATCGAACCAAGTATGTTTTGCGCCCAATTCTATCTGTTGCCAAAAATCAAATGGAAAATTTACCATATTTTCGGTAAGCCGGAATTGTGTATCATAATGTTGGGCTGACTTGCGATGAGCAGCATAAGAACGTGCCAACTTGATAGGATTACGATGATTCAGTTCCCAATCGACAAACTGATAGAAACGGTTCTTGGCAGCAATACGTTCAGGGTCTAAAGCACCACAATGCAACACCCTAAAATCATGCACATAATACATCTGCTTTTCTTCTATTGGATATGGGATGCGCATACTATGCATATTACGCACATAGTTTCCATGAGGTTCCACGCCATCATCATGAAACACCCACGGAAAAAAGCCAGAGTCGCCATAGTGTATCTTATCAGGAACCAATTGTGCCCATTTCAACCAAAAAACATCTCCTGGCACAGAGTGCAGAATATGCTGTCCATCTTTGGTGCCCAACCAATCGGCTTGAAGTATTTCATCTGCATCTAGCCCAAATAGTATCGTATCTCGACCTGCTGCCACCTCTCGTGCTTTGGCGACAAGCATCGATTGTCGCTCAGCCTCATTGAAATTCGGATTATTGTTGTCTATCACTATTACATTTTCATATTGCGGATAGATATCACGACTTCCATCGGTAGACATTTGGTCGGCTATGATGATATAGTCAGCCCATAGCGATGTCGCTTGTAGGAAAGCAGGTAAGACCCACGCTTCGTTGCGCACAGGGGTCATTACTATTAAGAGAGGATGATATGACATAGTTTTTTGAAAATTTTTCTGCATTTTCTGTAAATTCGGTTAGCCTCGAGTCGCATTTTCCAATACGACATGTGCAGGAAATAGGGTTTATGCTGTATTTTATGTCCCCAAAAAGCCTCTAATTGCGGTGTTACACAAAAGAAAAATGGTCCATTCCACGGCTCTTTTCTATTGGCACACGAATGATGCGCCTTCACATATTCCACCTTACAACCGCTTACATCGTCAACCATAGTGGAATAAGAATTCGTATAATCTGCTTTTTTCAGCACAACACACTGCGCATTTTTATTGCAAAAAAGAATGTTGTGCGACACCGAGCCTTCGCTTGCTGCAAAGAATGAACATTTCATAGCGTAATAAATGCACTCCCCAACTGATAAGGTTTCAGGTGCAATAATTTCATACCCCCATAATGAACTCATTTTCAATACTTTGCTCATTGTATTCAGGAACTCGTTTATTTTTTATGCACCGCCTTGTATAATAAATTTTCGGTTTAATCTTTACATCTGCATAGCGTTTCTCTACACTATATTTTATTCTATCAATAGTCCAAACATATTCTTGCGTGTATAAGAGATGACCATTTTGGTGAATAAGACAGCTGTCGGGAACTACAACATCATCAAAAGTTTCTGGCTTTGTAATATGCCTACACTGCTTGATATTACAACCAGCGAATGCGAATAGTTCTTCCATATATTGTGGTACAATTTCGTTCGCTAGTGTCATGTACACGATTTCATAACCT
>CAVJQD010000121.1:0-5668 GCA_963651555.1 uncultured Clostridium sp.
GGAATCTAGTAGAATCTAGTGGAATCTAGTGGAATCTAGTAGAATCTAGTGGAATTTAGTTATTCTAGAGGGGGCGTTGGTTGGTGTTGGGATTGTTGTTGTTGTTGTTGGAGTTGTTGGTGGAGTGATTTGAAGCGTCGGACATAGATGAAGAGTACGATGGCGGCGGTGAGGCAGGCGATGAGGTCGGAGATAGACATACTCCACCATACTCCATTGATGCCCCAGAAGGTAGGCAAGATAAGCAAGAGTGGTATGAGGTACAGCACCTGTCGGGTGAGGCTGAGGAAGATGGACATCTTAGCCATGCCGATACTGGTGAAGAAGTTACCCGCCACCATCTGGTAGCCGTTCAGAAAGAAGACCGCACAGACGATGCGTGTGCCAGGAATGGCAATAGCCAGCAGGTTCTCGTCGGTAGAGAAGATACGTACCATGGTCTCGGGTATGAGTTCGGCACAGAGGAAGAGGCTGGTGGTTACGACGGTAGCACAGAGTGCAGTCTGCCAGAAGACAGAGAGCATACGGTCGTATCGTTGTGCGCCATAGTTGTATCCGACGATAGGTTGCATTCCTTGGTTGAGTCCCATGACGATCATGCAGAAGATGAAGGTGACACGGTTGATGACGCCGTAGGCACCGATGGCGAGGTCGCCTCCGTACTTGAGTAGTTGGTTATTGATGACGACGACGACGGCGCATCCAGCCAGGTTCATGAGGCAGGGTGAGAGTCCGATAGCGAGCATATCGGATATGATGCGTTTCTTGAGGTGGAAGATGTCTCGTTGTATTCGCAGTTCCTCTTTGGGTCGGCAGAAGATAGTGAACTGCCAGATGATAGCGATGAGTTGTGCGAGAACGGTAGCGATGGCGGCCCCTTGTACACCCCGGTGGAAGACAAAGATGAAGATGGGGTCGAGTATGATATTGAGGCCGATGGCGACGATGGTGGCGTACATGGATTCTTGTGGGTGTCCGGCTGCACGGAGTACGCCATTGAGTCCGTAGTAGAGGTGTGTGAAGATATTGGCTACGAGTGTGACAATCATGTAACTGCGTGCGAAGCCGAGCGTCTCGTCGGTAGCGCCGAAACTACGCAGGATAGGGTCGAGGAAGATGAGTCCGATAGCGCCTACGATAGCACCGAGTATGACATTGAGCATGATGACATTGCCGAGGACGAGTCGTGCGGTCTTGTAGTCTTTTTGTCCGAGTCGTATGGAGACGAGAGCGCTCCCGCCGACGCCCACGAGAGAGCCGAAGGCGGCTAAGATATTGCACAGAGGGAAGGTTACAGCGAGTCCGGAGAAGGCGAGTGCGCCGCATCCTCGTCCGACGAAGATACTGTCGACGATGTTATATAAGGAGGAAGCCGTCATGGCGATGATAGACGGCATGGCGTACTTGCGTAGGAGTTTGCCTGTTGGTTCGGTGGCTAACTCGAGGGTGTTGTAATCTTTGGATGCGAGTAACTTCATTTTTGGTCACAAAGGTCTTTGGTCAAAAAGGTTTTTGGTCAAAAAGGTTTTTGGTCAAAAAGGTTTTTGGTCAAAAAATATAAAAAAATAAATAAAAACAGCGCTGTCTACTCTTCCTATTCTTCTTTTTCTTTCTTTTCTTTCTGTTTCTTTCTCTTCTTTCTTATTCTTTTTCTTTCTTTTCTTTCTGTTTCTTTCT
This sequence comes from uncultured Clostridium sp., assembly GCA_963651555.1. GTDB lineage: Bacteria > Bacteroidota > Bacteroidia > Bacteroidales > Paludibacteraceae > Colicola. Next base: position 1,678 of record CAVJQD010000121.1, read on the forward strand.
CTTCTTTCTTATTTTTTTCTTTCTTATCTACTTCTTTCTTATCTATCTACTTTATTACCATGAATGATTATCGTTAAGCAGGTAGAGTAGAAGCAATTTTCGTGCCTAAGTTGAGGAAGAGTTGTGCAGCAGGGTGGTCTTTTTGCAGTACGATAGGTAGTCCGTCGTCGGCACCTTCTCGTATGGATTGCACGAGGGGTATCTCGGCGAGTAGTGGTACCTTCAGTTTCTCGGCGAGCGCCTTGCCGCCTTCTTTTCCAAAGATATAATACCGGTTGTTGGGCAGTTCTCGTGGTATGAACCATGCCATGTTCTCGACGATGCCGAGTATAGGTACATTGATTTTCTCGTTGCGGAACATGTCGATGCCTTTTCGTGCGTCGATGAGAGCGACGGGTTGCGGTGTGGTGACGACGATGGCGCCAGCGAGAGGTGCGACCTGTACGACGGTGAGGTGTATGTCGCTTGTTCCAGGTGGCAAGTCGATGAGCATATAGTCGAGTTCGCCCCAATAGGCATCGTTAAGCAGTTGCTTGACGGCATTGCTGGCGAGTCCGCCACGCCAAACGATGGCGCTGTCGGTATCGACAAAGAAGCCGATGCTCAGCATCTTGACGCCGTATTGTTCGATGGGTTGTATAAGGTCTCGTCCGTTGACGGTTTCGGCGATGGGTCGGTAGCCTTCACAATGGAACATGTGTGGTTGTGAGGGACCAAAGATGTCGGCATCGAGTAGTCCGACCCGAAATCCTTGTTGTGCGAGAGCGACGGCGAGGTTGGATGCGATAGTGGATTTGCCTACTCCCCCTTTGCCGGAGGATACGGCAATGATATGCTTGATATGATTGGGAGAGGTGGGTTCGGTCTCGGTCGGTGCAGCGGTCTGCTTGACGAACTTAGAGTGGATAGAGACTGCGGCGTTAGGGTCGACATAGGTCTTGATGGCGGTCTCTGCTGCTTTGAGAACGGATCGCATGAAGGGGTCGTTTTGCTTCTCGAAGATGAGTGAGAAGGAGACGGCTAATCCGGCGATGCGGATGTCGTCCTCGAGCATACCGCTGTCGATAAGGTCTTTTCCATTGCCTGGGTAACGCACATGGCGTAGGGCGTCGATGATTTGCTGTGGGAACATTTTTAGTTTTATTTATTAGTTTAGGAGTTTAGGAGTTTATTAGTTTAGGAGAAGTTTAATTGGTTGAGGGGAGTTTATTTATTAGTTTATAAGTTTATTAGTTTAGGAGTTAAGGAGAAGTTTAATTGGTTGAGTGGTAGTTTCGGCCGTAGGAGCGGTAGGAGTCGTGTTCGATGTCGATGGTTGGCTCGAGGATGGCGTCCTTCCTCTGCAGGCGGAACTGGATGTACTTGATGGTCATACCTCTTTCTATCCACTGCTTCTCGTAGTGCGTCTGGATGGATAAGAGGATGTCGTCTACTGGGGTGCTGGTTGTACCGTTTTTCTTTTCTACTATATTATTCTTTTCTTCTTTATTATCTTGTATTTCTACTTGTTTGTTATAGAGGTTATCGGTGTCGGTGAGGAGTGGGTAGTTATTGAGTCGGACGACTTCTTGGGTGTATCGATAGAGGAAGGGGCTATCGGTTTTGAGGTGTATGATGCCCCCATCGCGCAGGCAGGCTTGGTATCGCTGCAAGAAGTAGGATGAGGTGAGTCGTTTGGTGGCTTTCTTCATCTGTGGGTCTGGGAAGGTGATCCATATCTCGTCGACTTCGTTTTGTGCAAAGAATCGTGGCAGCATCTCGATGTTGGTTCTGAGGAAGGCGACATTGCTGAGGTTGTCTCGGTGTGCTTCGGTAGCGCCAGCCCACATCCGTGCGCCTTTGATGTCGACGCCGATGAAGTTCTTGCAGGGGAAGAGTCGTGCGAGAGCGACGGTGTATTCGCCTCGTCCGCATCCGAGTTCGAGTACGATAGGGTTGGTGTTGTGGAAATACAGTTCATTCCAGAGCCCCGCCATGGCTGTTATTTGTTCGATGGCTTGTAGGTCTCTTGCGCCACATTGGAAGACATTGGGTAGCGTCTCCATCTCGGCGAACTTGCGTAGTTTATTCTTTCCCATCGCTCAGCGTAACGGTTATTCCCACATCGTGAATGCCCCGCAGGAGGGTGTCTCGCATGGCTTGTTGCAGGGTGTATTGATAGATTCCGGTGTGCGGGAACTGAATGTGTTGTTGGTAGATGACGGGCATCTCTCTCAGTTCGCCGAAGCCGTTGCCGAGCCATTGTCCTCGTTGGTCGGCGAGGTAGAACTCGATGGTGTCGTTGTCGACAAAGAGCCACATATTCTGGTAGGGGTACTGTTGTGTGTGGCGTATGTAGAAGAGCACATCGTAGTAGGCGGTGGAGTCGGTAATGGGTATGTCGAAGGTGAGCAGTGAGTCGGCATGCCATTCCGCCTTGGGTAGTGTGTACGCTTCGGAGTAGATGACCTTGTTGTGGCAAGCAGCGAGGCCAAGGATTAGTGCGCAGAATATGGATAAAGTATGTGGTTTCACGTTGGTGATTTTATGTTAGTGGTTACATGTTGTTGTTTGTGTTGTTTGCGCTTCGATTACCTTGGTTGGGACGGTTGGGACGGTTGGGACGGTTGTCTCGGTTATCTCGGGGGCGGTTGTCTCTATTGTCTCTATTGTTGGGTCGGTTGTTGTTTCGATTGTTGGGTCGGTTGTTACGTCCTTTTTTCTTGTCGAAGCGTGTGAGGTCGTCTTGTCCGACAACGTTTTGGTAGGTCGGGAGGTTCTCTGCTGCTTCGACGGACTGCTCTTTGCCACCGAGTGTGACGGGTTTCTCTCCCCGTTTGTTCATGGTGATGATGTTCTGCGCTTCCTCGGCGGAGAGGGTGTGCAGGTTAGCCGGCATATTGGGGGCGGATGAGTAGGTTATCTCCTGTTTGAGGACGTCGGCAGAGAAGTAATAGAAGGTGCCGTCTTGGGTCTCGAGGGGTATGTTGCGGTCGGGAAGGCTTTTCATAGCGTCCTTGTAGACATCGATTTCGAAGTTGAGGCAGCATTTGAGTTTGGCGCATTGTCCTGCGAGTTTCTGTGGGTTGGGTGAGATATTCTGCAAGCGTGCGGCACTTGTGCCGACGGAGCAGAACTGGCTCATCCATGTAGCGCAACAAAGTTCACGTCCGCAGGGGCCTGTACCGCCTATTCGTCCGGCTTCTTGTCGTGATCCGATCTGCTTCATCTCGATACGCACCCGGAAGGTCTCTGCAAAGACCTTGATGAGTTGTCGGAAGTCGACACGTTCGTCGGCGATATAATAGAAGATGGCTTTGGTTCCGTCTCCTTGGTATTCGACATCTCCGATTTTCATTTTGAGTCCGAGGTCTTTGGCGAGTTGTCGTGCCTGAATCATGGTGTTTTGCTCTTTGGCGTGTGCTTCTGCAGCCTTTGCGAGGTCGTTCTCGGAGGCGAGTCGGTAGACTTTTCGTATCTCGTATCGGTTGAGGTCGATATGGTTTTTCTCTATCTGCTTGGCAACGAGTTCGCCGGTGAGCGTGACTTCTCCGATGTCGTGTCCAGGGCTGGCTTCGACGGCGACGATGACGCCTTTCTCGAGGGGCAGTCCTTCGGTGTTGTGGAAGTATCCTTTTCGAGTGTTCTTGAACTGCACTTCGACGAGGTCGGAAGGTGAGATGTTACCAGGTAGGTCGGCGAGCCAGTCGGTGACACTGAGTTTGAGTGCGGAGTTGCGTCGGAAGGCGGACATACCGAGTTGGTATCCGCTGTCGTTGAGTGTGAATTTATTATCTTTGCTCATGATTATGGGATGTTCTAAAAATTCCACGTTTCGTTATTTTGCTACTAATTGGGATGTTTCTCCACTTTTTGAGTGCTTTGTGTTTTTTATTTGTATCTGCTTGACTTTCATTCAGTCACAATGTCCAACATTGCTCCTTCGTTGCGCCAACCATCTACTAAATAAAATTCCACAAATCATCTCAAAAGTAATTTTTAGAACATCCCT
>CAVJQD010000122.1:0-5654 GCA_963651555.1 uncultured Clostridium sp.
TGTACATTCTCTGGATCTTGCTGTTTTAGATACTCAGCAACCAACCTACGATGGCAATTTTCAGGTGTTTCTTCGCTGCATAACAAACAACATTTGTCGAAGCTTGTCACTTTATATTTTTGGTTGATGCTTCTGCGCAACATCAAAGAATGGAATACCTTGTCATACTCTAACCAGCTCACTTTTCCTGCACGATAGTCACTTAGCAATTCTTTAGTAGGGGCAAAATCAACAATATGTTGATACCCTATTCCTCCTATTTGCTTTAGGAAATAAGCAAGATCCGTACCTTTTGCAAAACCGGCTAACTGACTATTATTGCTGATTCGGACATCAATAACAGTCTTAACACCATTCTTTTTGAGTTTCTCAAAGAACTCCTCGGCAGTTTTCTTAGTAAACCCGATCGTATAAATTGTAATCATATTCGGTTTCGTCTATTTGTTGATGATATGCTATTTCTTTATTTTTCTGCCTATAAGCCATAACAATCTGTTGTTGTGGTGTTACCTCATTTTCGCCAAATATATCTGGCGGACACACTGCAGGAATCTTTTTTTTTCGAATATACTCGGCAATCATCTCATCCTGCAGGTTTTTATGATCCACCGTTATAATCGGCTCTTGAACATCTCCTTTTTGGCGAACGATATGTTGCACATCTACTCCATGTTCATAGAAATAACGAGACACCATAGCAAAGCGATGGCACTCCAATGGATTAGCTTCTGAACACATCAATGATATTCGGAAGCCCTTCGATAAGCCATTCATTACTCGATTAACTCCCCGCTGAAAAGCATCCGTCTTTACGGCCTTTTCAAAATCCACGTTGTTATTTTCATCCAAAGCATCGGTACGCCTTGCGCCAAACTCTTCTGCAAAAGACAAATAAGTAATACCTATATTGCACAGAGCATGTTGTAATGGCTCTTTATTGAATTGCGGTGTATATTTACTGGCAGGCACACTACGGACATCTACAATTACATTTATCTGCTGTGATTGTAGCATTTCAGCAAACTCAGTAAAACTTTGATTTGAATGTCCGATAGAATATAACACCATAGATTCGTTTTCTAATCCTGCGTACAAAGGTATTGTTAATTGTTTATATATACAAATAATGATCTCCTTTTTCCTTGAATAAACGTTATTGCTTCAAGTATCATTGCATCAAGACATTGATAATCTGCAACTAGCACAAAGTGTTCAATATCTTAGAAAAATAATGTCGTGGCAGTGTGTGTAATGATATCTATGTTGATATTCTGACCAATAACTTTCATAGAGCGCAAGTAATCGGTAGTGATGGGTACAACCAGAATACTATCCTCGTTGTCATAAGCAGCTTGTACTTCGGCTAAGTCATTACGAATATCTTGATACTTTTCCATACTGAGATTTGCAAGAAAGATAGACTTCTGCACGCGGGTACAACCTTTACGTTCAAGATATTTCACTATGTACCGGCGCACCTTGTTGCTCTCGATATCATACATCACGAAAAATAACATATCGGTAGATTTTCTGGATTGTTGTGCTAGGTCTAAGATGCTACGCACACGACTATCAATATCTGGCAGACTATCCCACTCTACTCCATCCCTATTAGGAGAAGCAGATGGTAATAGCCCTTGTTCAGATAATCGTTTAAGGACTTGCAGATAGTCTTTTGCATTGCGTGTGCGCGGCATGGTTAGAGTTGAGATAGAAAGGCTTGAATAAGTTGCTGAAGCATATCGTTGAGTTCTGCATCCGTACCACTGCGTGGTGAGATAACGACGGAGAAACCACGACGCCCAAAGAATAAGTTGCATTCGGCTTGTTTGATGCCCAATTTAGCCTTTATCTTTTTGCCATATTGTATGTCAACTATCTCTGTAACAATCATATCTACCCCTGCGAGGAATGCCTGCAAGTCGGAGATAATCATATTCAGTTGCTCAGGGACATATACTGGTACAGCAGTCGGTTTTGCTTTATATAGTTCAAGAGTCTTCTTGATTTTGACGATAGCATCGTCTGTCGGTTCATGATCTGTAGACTTGGGCGCTGATTGTAGTTGCTGCTGCTTTTCTTGTTCCTTCTTCTGGTCAAAAAGCTCAGTAGGATTAGTTGTATCGATATAGGCATTTAGGTCAATCTCCTCTGCAAATGGACAGTAATATGCATTGGGGTCATGACTTAGAAAACAAGCACGCGTGACATCGCAAGTGCGGGTATCAATAACTTGCTCGATATGGTATTGAGCAGCAAACTGTTGAGCAAACGTATGATAAAACACCGAGAATAATCCCTTGTCACAACATCGTTCTTTTAGATGAAATAAGAGTTTCAGTCCGTCACCACTTGGCGAAAGGAAGCTAAGGCGCACACGTGGGTCAAGTTGTATACGAAGGCGCAACTCTTCTGGACTTATCCCTTGTGCGGATATATGGTCAATATCTAGCACAAAGCAATCGATGTTGGCAAAGTTTTCCGAACAGCGTATAGGCGGATTGAAGTTGCCACATACAAAATAGGGCAATCGCCGTTTGAGACTAGCGTAAGATTTTGCGTCCACAGATCGCACTGCTTGCAATCGTTGTAGCAGACTGAGTGTCTCACTTTTGGGGTTAGTGATTAGAGAATACAAATCATTCTCTTCTATCGGTTGCAACGCATCCGATGGAGCTGTGATGTTTTGTCCAAGGTATAACATAGTAGGTCATTTTGTGTTGTACGAGCGAAAGGTCTGTGCAAGAGACTGAGCATAAAGCAGGATGTGTGTTTCACGAGAACGCATCAGAGTATTCATATCCACTACCTCGTCTAGGTAATCGTTAAGTGACTGAATGAGTACTCGCCGCCCAAGCGTCTCCAACCAATACGAGCCATCGGGTTGGATGGAATAGTAATCGTCAGTCAATATGTTTTGGCATGCGAGATGGTAAACCACATAATCTACCCATAACCTAAATATCTCCACTACATCATAAGCCAATACAGGTCGTGCATACTCATCTCGATGTAAGACGCCAATGTAAGGGTCGATACCTGCTTGGATTAGTGCGCCTTCCACTTTCCCGTATAGGATACCATATCCATAGTTGAGAAAAGCATTTACGGGGTCGGTGGCAGGATGCTGACTGCGTTCTGTAAAACGCAGATGTTCCGGCAGGAATCGATTGAGACCTGCAAAGTATATCCGAGCAGAAGCACCCTCCCACCCTCGTAATTCGGCTGCAATGTCAGCGACTCGTTCCCCATCAAGGTTCTGTATCTTGGTGCGATAGACCTCTAAGCGATGGATATCACTTTCTACCCCCTTCTGTTCATCTAGTTTCGCAGTCATTGTCATCAGCAGGGCTTGCTGATTGGTTATCTTACGTTCGATAACACCTTTTATCCATGCCACGGCACCTTTAGATTGCGTGAAGAGCAGTTGCCCTTTACGGATAGTGGAGATAGAGCCATACCGAGGACTCCATATACGTCCTTCGGGCTTGCCTGAGCGGTTGACAAAGATGACTGGTATCTCGTGTTGAATAGCCAACAAGGCGGCATCGCTCGTGATACATGCGCCTTTGCTTATCTGAATACTGCTCACACTATCGGCAGGGATACGTTGTCGTTCTTTCCCTTGCGTAACCACAAACCCATTATTGTCAATGTTGAGGGTTGTGCCGAATGTGGAGAGTACCAGTTCCATGACTAGTATTCTCTAAACTGAGTGAACTTGAATAGTACTACTTTCTTGCCTGGTTCTTCTTCAAAGACTTCTCTTATCGTAGTAGATGCCACACAACGATATCCTTTGTCTTTTAAGCGTGTTACAATGGCATACGTGAGCGTCATCTCTCCCATCACATGCACGACTGCCTCTGTTGCAGGTGCTATCTTTGCGATATCACAAACACAAGTCTCTGCCAACTGCGCTACATCTTCTTTTGATGCCATGGGTGGTACTTCTGGAAAGGCAATGTCGCATACTTCGCCATATTGCATATTGGCAGCTTGCAGTTGGTCAGTCTGCCAACGAGAAGATGGATGATTAGATAGGTTGATAAGCATAATTAGTAGAGATAGAAGTCTTGTGGGAAATAGGCATTCATTTTAGCACGGGTGATAGCAGTATAGAGCCACTGATAATCTTTCTTGCACGGATTGAGCAACACATTCCGCAGGGGGCATATAAACACATTGTTCCACTCCCCACCCTGTGCCTTATGACAGGTAATTGCATAACCATAAGAGCAGCGCAAGGCATTTAAGTATGGGTCGGTATACAAAGCTTCATTGAATACATCTTGTCTCTTTTGCGTAATACCCTTGCGTTTCATGCGAATAACAAAATCTAAGAACAGCCCTGTTTGTTGACGAGCATCAAGGTTGGCTTTTGATTCGGAAAGAAGTGTGGTCAACAATAAGGTATTATATCTCTGCTTAGAAGATATTTCTTCTACTGTTACTTCTTGAAAAGTTAATGCCGTACGATATCCTTTTCTATTCTCATAATTAACGTATTCTTGTCGGTTTAATATTGCAATAACTTTCACCATATCGCCATTCATAAGACCTGTCGTGATTTGGTTTTGGGTCACTATCAGAAGGTCGTCAAGTTGTACTGGAGCAGTAAAGCCCAACTCTCGCCGTATCGCTAACGATATTTTTGTACTATCTGCATTGCTTTGACAGATGAAAGTCGCTTCATTATAGCCAAACTCCCGTATAAAGGAAACATACTGTGAACACATTTTCTCCACAGAGGGCATAATATTGACTTCTAGATATGGGCTCAAATGCAGTTTTCCCCAGACTTTATTCTTGCCATAGGTCTCCTTGTTTTCTGGGGCATTTTTCCATAGTTTGCGTAACATCTCCGCTGCAAGGATAATACTATTGCCATCGGATTGTCGCACAATCTCTGTTAAGGTTTTACTTTCTGTATGATACCCAAATACTGTTTCAAGATATTGGGGATCAAGCGCAGGAGAAGATGTTCCATTAACAGGAGGCAACTGGCATGGGTCACCCACAAAGATGTACTTTGCTTCTGGTCGTTTATCATACTCCAATAAGTCTTTCAAGAGTCTACCACTTCCGAACGTTGCCTGAGTAGTTAAAGTGGATGGTGTATCTGATATCATAGATGCCTCGTCAACGATATAGATCATCGTTTGATTGTTCCCATCGATTTCTTTATATGTAGCAGATCCGAAAAAAAGTGTGATTTGTCCGACAGAATCAGGCGTTGCTGTTTTTTCGTCCACATCAGAGAGGTCTTTGTTTAAGCCTTCAAAGGTGTATATAACATGATGGATAGTACTTGCCGTTTCGCCAGTAGCATCGGACAGAATTTTGGACGCACGCCCTGTAGAAGAGAGCAAGCGGTAACTAATGTTTTCGTCTTGCAGATACTTAATAAAGAAGCGCATCAGGGTTGTTTTACCGGTGCCGGCATAACCTGAAAGCACAAAACACTTATCGTTGTTTTGCACGAAATCTTGCATTGCTTTCAATGCCTGTTTTTGCGAAGCTAAAAGCTGAGACTCAGTAAGAGTGTGGTTATTTGATGGCATATTAAAGTTGTTTGTATTTCAATAGTAATTCTTTGGTTTTTGATTGGCTGTCAGATGCTGTTGATATTTGTCCGACATGCATACCTGAAT
>CAVJQD010000123.1:0-5616 GCA_963651555.1 uncultured Clostridium sp.
CGCTCAGGCAGACTCAGTGCTTACGCACCTGCCTTCGCTTCACGTCTCCACAATCGCAGCATGCCAAATCGAGCCTTACGGCTCGGACGACACGAGGGCGTGTCGTCTCCACAATCGCAGCATCTACCTTTTCGTTGTTTTCGTTGTTTTCGTTGTTTTCGTTGTTTTCGTTGTTTTCGTTGTTTTCGTTGTTTTCGTTGTTTTCGTTGTTTTCGTTGTTTTTGTTGTTGTTGTTATTTTGTTGTTATTGTTGTTCGTAGTTGTCGATGGCGGTGGACATAAGTTGTCGGCCGAGTTCGATGATTTCCTCGGTTTGGTCGAAGGCGAAGGTAGGGAACTGGTTCATAGGCATCTCGGCGAGAATGTCGGGATGTATGAGTTGGGTCATCATGACGGTGTTGTTCTGTATCATCATATCCGTCATGCGGTTTACGAGGGATATGTAATTGATAGAGTCTGCCACTTCGTCGGCAATGTTCTCCTCTTTCTGTCCGTTGTCGAAACGCTCCAGCAGTTTGTTGAAGGCGGGTAGTTTATCTAACTTATCTAATAGGGTTTTGTTCTCGAGTATTTTCTGAACACGGTTATTGTGCTTTTTTTTGTTCTCGGGCACGATAGAGTCGGGTGCACTGATGTTCATGGCTACCAGAATATCGCCTTCGGTACGATGTACACGGTTGAGGGGTAGGGCATTGAGAACGCCACCGTCGATGAGCAGCATATCGTCTTTTTTCACAGGGCGGAAGAACATCGGGATACTGACGGATGCTCGTACGGCTTGGAACAGGCTGCCACTCTCTATGACGACCTCACGGTTGTGTATGACATCGCTTGCGACGAGGGAAACGGGTATAGGTAGGTCCTCGATGAGGCAATCATCGACAATCTCCTTGAAAGAGTCGATTATCTTGTCGCCTTTGACTAAGTAACTCGTGCTTAGTGAGAAGTCGCCTAAGGACATGATTTTCTGCTTGTCTAAGGACATGAACCACTGTTTGGCTTCTTTCAGTTTGCCGGTTGCGTATAGTCCTGCGACTAATGCGCCAGCGGATGTGCCGGCAATAGAAGTGATATGATACCCTCTGCGTTCGAGTTCCTCGATGGCTCCGATATGCGCCATGCCACGTGCGCCACCGCTTGCCAATACTAATGCTACATTCTTGCTCATATTTTCTGTTCTTTATTCTTTATTCTTTATTCTTTATTCCAAATCTCCCATGCTGCTGCTGCTTGTCCGTGGAGCATCTGCAAGCCGTTGGCAGTCTGGCAACCATGTTCTCGTCCTTGCTGCAGGAAGAGGGTCTCACGAGGGTTGTAGATGACATCGTATAAGAGGTGCTTATCGGTCAGTAGGTTGTAAGGTATGTGCGGATATTTGTCCTGCAAGGGTGCCATACCTAATGGGGTGCAGTTGATTATCAACTTGTTATGTTGGATTGTTTCATTTGTAATCTCGTTGTATGCGATGCATGCGTGTCCGATGACTGCTTGGTTAGGTTGTCGTGAGACGAAGGTGACGGCGATTCCCAATTGCTGGAGGGCATACGATACGGCTTTGGCTGCTCCGCCTGTACCTAATATCAGTGCGGCGGTGTGTTGCGGTTGCAGGAGTGGGGCGATAGATGTGCGGAAGCCGATGGTGTCGGTGTTATAACCCATGCGTTGTCCGTTGTTAAAACGAATGACATTGACAGCGCCGATGGCTGCAGCGCCTGCGTCTAAGCCGTCGAGATAGGGGAGGATGGCCTGCTTGTGGGGGTAGGTCACATTGAGTCCGGATAGGTCGTGCGCACGGCATAGGGCAGGGAAGGCGTTTAGGTCGGGCATGGGGTATAACTCGTAATGCGCAGGAATACCTTCTCGACTAAACTTCTCGTTGAAGTATTGCGCCGAAAAAGAGTGCCCGAGTGGGTAACCGATTAGTCCGAATAACCTTGTTTTACTGCTAGTCATACCCTTTGCATATTATTTTCACTTCTGCCACTTCTGTGGCGTTGTTTGGTATCTTGAATCGTTCATCGATGCGGTAGCCGATGACCCATGCGATATCGTTGTTCACACAGAGCACTTGGACGGTCTCTTTCTCGGTGAGCGTCAGTTTGAGGTCGGTCAGGAAGTCGGATATTTTCTTTCGTCCGTGCAGACCTAATGGGTAGAAGAAGTCGCCTGCTTGCCATGGGCGAATCGTGATGTGGCAGTTGATGATATCTGGGGTTAACCAACAACGGTGTTCGTCGGCTTTGGGGAATGGGTCGGAGGAGAGGCGTTGGTGGCGTTCTATGGTATAGTGCAAGGGGACGGTGGCTTGTGCTTCGAGAGGGGTGATGATGAGGTTGTCACGGTCTTTCAGGGCCATGTAACGGTCGGTGTAGAAGCGTTTGCCGGAGTCCTTGGTTAGGGATAAAAATATCGCTTTCGTCTCGGAGAATCCATAGGGGCGTAGGAGTTCGAAGAGGACGGTTTCGGCGGATGGGTACTGTAGGAGCGTGGGGATATGTATCTTTGTTTGCTTGCTTTGATGTCGCACAACCTTCTCGCTGATAGCGGCTATGGTGCTGTCTATGAGTGCTATGTAGCCTTGTAGGTGTTCGCACATATTGGCAAAGTGGGTTATCTCGGCATCGGAGTAGTCACTGAGTTGTTGGCGGATAGCGTTGCGCAGGAAATGGGTGTCGGCGTTGGTGCTGTCCTCGACAAAAGTGAGGTGCTGTAGGGTGAGATAGTCCAGAATATCTTTCCGTTGCACGCAAAGGAGCGGGCGTACGATGTATCCGTTTCGGGGTTGCATGGCGGCTAAACCTCGAAGACCGGTGCCACGGCGGATATTGAGTAGGACGGTCTCGGCTTGGTCGTTCTGGTGGTGCGCCACGGCGATGGCTTGGCAGCCGTACTCTTGTCGGCATTGCTCGAACCATTCGTAGCGTAGGTCTCGTGCAGCCATCTCGATGGAAATGCCTCGATCTTTGGCTATGGCGGTAGTCTGGAAATGGGTTACATGGAGGGGTATGGACTTCTTGGCGCATAGAGTACGCACGAACTGCTCGTCTCTGTCGGACTCAGCGCCACGGAGGTGGAAGTTACAATGGACAGCAATACAAGGGTAGCCTAACTCGAGCAGCACAGTGAGTAGTGCTACTGAGTCGGCACCACCGCTGACGCCCACTAAGACGGGGTCTTTGGTGGAGAGCAGATGGTGTTGTTCAATATATTGCTGGACTCTTTTTTTCACCTTTTTTTCACTGTTTTATCACTCTTTTAGGCTATTGATATCTACTAAGTGGTGTACGATGGCGTAGATGGTGAGTCCTGCGGGTGAGTGTATCTGCAGTTTTCGTGCGATGTTCTTTCGGTGTGTGATGACGGTGTGTACGGAGATGCAGAGTGCGTCGGCAATCTCTTTGTTGCTCAGTCCGTCCACCAGTTTGATGAGTACATCTTTCTCACGGTCGGACAGTTCCTCTCTGCCGTCCTCGTCTTTGGCGGCGGCGTGTGCGGAAAGGTGTTTCTTGGTGAGCAGTCTTGCGCAGGGTACGAGCAGGTTATCCTCGATGGCGCAGTGTGTGGTTATCTCTTTCTCTATCAGGAAGATGTCGTATAGGGCAGAGTTGAGAAGGTTGTTCGCCGTGTCGGAGGGGTAGTACTTCACTATTAGGTTTTTCAACTCAGTCAGTTTGGAGGCGATGTTGTTCTCGTTCTCGGCGCTGTGCTGCTTGACGGTGACATCTAAGTCGTATTCCGGTTTTTGGTTTTGCAGGAGCGCCTGGATGTAAGGGAAGACATATTGGTTTTCGTAGACCATGTGTTTCTGTATCTCCTTTATATAGTCGTCGAAGCACTGAATGATGAGCAGTGGGATACGAGAGGGGTTGGTGGCGGTGTTGACGGCTTCGATGAGTTTGCGTCGGAGGGTAGGGAGCGCAAAGTCGAGGAAATAGGTGTGTGCGGCTTGGAGGTAGTGCACTAAGGTCTCTGCCGATAGGAATTCGGGGGCAGTGATGGTCTTGTTGGTCGTATAATTGACGACAGCGAGGAAGGTGTCGATGTCGACTTGGTGCTCACGGCATACCTCCTCGATGGTTTTTTCGGCGACGCCCATGGGTAACCCAAAACGGGCTATGATAGAGAGTGTCTGGGGTTCGGCACACATCAGTTCGGACATCTTGTCGGTTGGTTTGTACATAGGATGTTACTTTTTGCGTATATACTCGGTGAATGTGTATGGGTATGGGTTTTTGTCGTCGGGTTCGTGTTTTTCCTCTGCGATAGGTTGCCACAGGGTGGGTTCTATTGCAGGGAAGAAGGTGTCGGCACCTTCGAAGGCGTGGCCGATGTGGGTGATGTATAACTTATCGGCGATGGGCATGAACTGCCGGTAGACCATGCCACCACCGATGATAAAGTTCTCGGCATCGGGGTCGGCGAGTCGCACGGCATCATCGATGGAGTACGCCATGCAGGCACCTTCTATCTGTTCGCCGGCGATGTCGGATATGACGATGTTACACCTATTGGGTAGCGGGTGGCGGGGTAGGGAGAAATAGGTTCGTTTGCCCATTATCACGGTGTTGCCGGAGGTTATCTCTTTGAAATGCTTGAGGTCGTTTGGCAGGTGACAAAGGAGTCCTCCTTGTCGGCCGATGGCATTGTTGCTGTCGATTGCTACTATTATCGAAATCATTGTTTTATATTTTTTATACGGCTACTTATACTGCTACGACTCCAGCGATATGTGGGTGTGGGTCGTATCCTTCGAGTGTAAAGTCTTCGTATTGGAACCCGAAGATATCGTGTACATCGGGGTTGATGTGCATTTGTGGCAGTGGTCGTGGTTCACGTGAGATTTGCAGTCGGACTTGGTCTAAGTGGTTGAGGTAGATGTGTGCATCGCCTAATGTGTGTACGAACTCGCCAGCCTGTAAGCCAGTGACTTGCGCCATCATCTGGAGGAGTAGGGCGTAGGATGCTATATTAAAAGGAACGCCTAAGAACACATCGGCGGAGCGTTGGTAGAGTTGCATGGACAGTTTGTTGTTTGCCACATAGAACTGGAAGAGAGTGTGGCAAGGTGGGAGCGCCATCTTTTCCACTTCTGCCACATTCCATGCGCTGACAATCAATCGCCGGCTGTCTGGGTGGTTCTTAATTTGATTTACGACATTGGTTATCTGGTCGATCGAGCCGCCGTTATAGTCGGGCCAACTGCGCCATTGGTGTCCGTAGACGGGTCCTAACTCGCCATTGGCATCCGCCCATTCGTTCCAAATACGCACGCCGTGGTCTTGCAGGTAGTGGACATTGGTGTCGCCTTGTAGGAACCACAATAGTTCGTAGATGATGGACTTGAGGTGCAGTTTCTTTGTGGTGAGCAACGGGAAGCCATCTTGCATGTTGAAGCGCATCTGGTAGCCGAAGACGGAGATGGTGCCGGTGCCGGTGCGGTCGGTTTTTTGTACGCCGTCTTGCAGAATATGCTTACATAATTCTATGTATTGTTTCATGTTAGGGATGTTCTAAAAATTCCACGTTTCGTTTTTTATTGTTATTAATTGGGATGTTTCTCCCCTTTTTGAGTGCTTTGTGGTTTTTATTTGTATCTGCTTGACTTTCACTCAGTCA
>CAVJQD010000124.1:0-5607 GCA_963651555.1 uncultured Clostridium sp.
GGGACGCCTACGGGACAGTTCCAAGCGACCAAAACAACACTCCAACTACACCAAAAACTTTCCCCGCAGCCCAAGCAGACACCGACTATAGAACACGCCAAGCCGCTATCCAAATCCAACAAGTCAAATCCCTGCCAAAGGAGATAAACCCAAAGAGTATCATCGAAGTCGCAGCAAAAAATGGTGAAACCGTTCAAGTGGCATTCAACGGCAACGACCTCTATATACAAAACAACGGCAAGACCTATATAGTCCGCAACGCCCGCCAGCACGCAATAAATGACATCACCAGTGCGGTTTTCAATATCCGTGACTATATAAACCCATGGGCGAGAATAGAGGCACTCACAGACGCTCTCTATAAAGCCGACACCATCGAACATCTCAAAGCCATGCGTGCAGGCAATGCTGCATGCCAAAAGGCAAGTGCCAACTTCAACGCAGACACCACCGATGCTGAGATACACGCTGCCGTAGAACTCTCTGAGAAACCCGAACGAGACTTTGCTGATTGGGTAAACACTCTCCGTGCAGGAGATATGAGGCGTGTCGGTAAAGGACTCACCGGAGGCAATACGCTTGAAGCCATGCGTGCCATGGGTATTGTAAGGCGTGTGTTCCCCATCAAAGCAAAAGAAGAGATAAAAGACCAAGTAGAACGCTATGCCAAAACGCTTGAGCAGGCAAAACGAGCAGCGGTCGAGTATGCAGATAATTATATCTATCCCGACTTGGATATATACGACTCAGGAATGAAAGGGAATAGGGAAACAATAGAAACCTATGCCGAGCAATGCTTCAACGAACTGCAAGCCGCACGCCAAGCCGAGCAAGAGCAAGAACTACAAAAGCCCCTTACTCGCGAACAAAAGCAATCTCTTATCCACGACATCGCCGACGGCAGCACAAAGGTCGCTCTCGTCACCAACAAAACGCTCGTCAAGAAAATGACCGAGTTAGGCGCAACACGGAAGGACATCGCCGAAGCCATCAGTGCACTCGCCAAAGGCGACAGAATAAACGGCTTCTGTCTCAAAGGTACTATCATCCTCAACGCCGATGCTCTCAACACCGGCATGGACATCATACAGACCTTTGTACACGAACGCCAACACCTCCTCACAAAGGAAAACCCGCAGATACTCGACACCATCATTGCCAACACCACAGCAGAACAATTGGCACAATTCTTGCAGACTATTGCTAAGACATCATTCTACAATGTCTACAACGATGGCACCTCGCAAGGACACCAGATACTCGCTGACGAGTTCCTCTCACACATCATGCAGGAAGCATACGCTACCGACCAAGACGCCGATGCCGTTGCACAACAATATGGTATTACTAACCAAGACATATTAACAACTTTACACAACTTAGATTATGAACAACGACAAAGTGACAATCTATCTAAGGCAAGGAGAAATGTACTTGTCAGTAGAAGTTCCAACAATCGTGGCGGAAAGAGCAGCAGAGATAGCCAAGCAAAATCCAAACAAGTGGATGACGGAGGGTCTCGCTCTAATCAACCACGCAACAACACTCCTCCAGCAGGAGGGCAAACTACCCAAAACGGAGTAGAACAAACACTATTCTCTGCCGCACGCAGAAAAGGGTTGCAAAAATCCGCAAAAAGCACTACCTTTGTAGGTGCTAAGCATAGCGCACCAAAAGTCGAGTTGGCGGTAGCATACCAAGATATGTTCCGCCGACAGGCTAATGGGCAGTTCGCTGACGGCAACGGATATGCTTATTCGGCAAACTATTTTCATTTGTTCGATAATGGGCGTATCGTACAATCCATTCTTATTGACGGCAACGAAAGTAGAATCAACAAACTAACACAAGAATATGGAAGAACTGACACCGATAGAGAAACACTTAATCAAGGGACTGAAACTCTTTGGAGTTCACAGAGACCAAGCCGTAGCAATGATGGTATTCCTCAAGGACAACGAGGACGGGATGAACGAGTTGCTCGACTACATGGAACAGAACAATCCAACGGCTCACGAAATAATCAAGAAATCAGTAGAGATAATCAAGAAAGCCAATCAGGGCAACAACTAACTAACGCACTCACCCAACAAGACGCAGACTATCTCGCAGCCGTAGAGCGTGGCGACATGCAAACCGCTGCACGGATGGTGCAAGAGGCTGCACAAGCCGCAGGCTACACAGGCAATACAGACTACCAAGGCATAGGCGCATGGAGCGCACCTACGGCAGAGGTAAGCAAGGAGGACTTCGCTAACTTAGATGCTCTTAGAGATTCAAAAGAAGACGGATTCCCTCTCAATGCCTATGCTATCATCAATGGCATATCCAATCAACCGGATGCTTCCGTATTCTACCCCGAGAGATTGAGGAACACCGAACCTGCCGCTCTCGAAACGGCAGCCGTATTGCGACAACTCCGTGATGCTCATGCAGGCGCAGATATCAAAGTCAAAGTCTATCGTGCAGTCCCCAATGTTGTCAAAGGCGACAAACTAATGGCTGGCGATTGGGTAGCACTCTCCAAGCAATACACCATCGACCATGGTGAAAGCAGATATGGCGAGGGTAAATACCATATCATTGAGAACGAGGTGCCCATCAAGGAACTATGGCAAGACGGCAATGATATGCGCGAGTGGGGATTCGATGACGGCAATTACAACCAAGCCGAAAAGAATACCGCCAACAACCGCAAGTTGCTTGACACTGTTACCTATGATGACAACGGCAATATCATTCCGCTCTCACAACGCTTCAATAGTAACAATCCTGACGCTCGTTTCTCCATCACCGGCACACAAGTAGTCCCACTTGACGAACACACACTCGTAGGACTGCACAATATCTCTGCCGACAAACTACGCAAAGCACTCAAAGCAGGAGGACTGGCTAACCCATCCGCCGCCGTCATCGATATCGCAAAGCAGAACCACCACGGCTACGGAGAAATATCCTTAGTCATGCCATCTGCACTTGTTGATTCAAAGACAGGCAGAAACCCTGGCACTTACACCGGTGATGCATGGACAGCCACCTACCCGAGTGTAGACCGCAAAATGAGCAGCAAAGGAACGACCGCTTATAACCAAGCACTACAGAAAGCATTCGGCTCTGACCCTGCCAAAAGAGGATTGCTGAATAGAACAGCACTCTATTTTACCAACTGGCTCAGCGACCAACACGACCCTAAGGACTTTGCATATTGGTATATGCGCGAAAAAGGTATGACACCGACAGATGTGTTATACAATAGCGGTGTGCCCGATTCGGTCAAACAACGCTTCAATCCTATTGCAGGCAAAGATATATACGAATACACAGACGAGGATATAAACCTTCTGCTTTCTCTTATTGCAGAACAACAAAACACTACAGTTGAGGCCCTAAAACAAGAAGCACAGAAAGCAAGAGAGAAATACCAAAACCGCTTAAACGACCCCAATACAAGTGAATTTGAAAAGCATATTGCAAGAGATATTATCAGTGGTATTGATGTATATGGCGTAAGGCGTGATGTACTGCAAGACGGAGTGAGAGAAATAAAAGACGCTATCAAGCGTGATGGGAAAATAGATATAGATGCCACGCTGTCCAAAGCAGAGCAACAGGTGCAAACCGACTATAAAAATGACTTTGACAAATGGCTCAGTGACTTAGACGATAGGTTCGATATCAAAGAATATATATTCGATGGATACGACCGTAACGGAATTAGAAAATACTTGCCGAATACTATCGTCAATGCCTCTCGTGTAATGAACAAAGAGGAGGCACAGAATGCTGGCACTCATGGGAGATTTTATGCTACAAAGGGGCAACTTGTCGAGCGCATGCAAACGCTCGCAGATATACGGAATAATAAATATCGTCTAACGAGTATTGAAGGGGAGAAAGACCCGCAATGGGAACAACTATCAAACGAGTGGTATGAAAATATCATAGACCCATTGGAGAAGATGCAGAACATAAGTGACAATCCATTTAGTAATGTCAGCTATGCAGAACAACGCTTGTTGGATGCACTAAGGCATAAAGACCCGATTGCATACCTCAACAAAGAATACGATTATCAGATAGCCAAAGACGGCAAATACGCTAAGGCTCTGCAAGATTTAGTTCAACGCATAAAGGATTTACCTGCTAAGTACTTCGAAACCAAGTTCAACCGCCCTGTCTACCTCAACGAGTTTCGCAATGCCGTTGTGCCCAACAACCTACCGCAAGACCTGCGAGATGGACTGTCGCAAGCAGGACTGGGCATCTACGAATACGACCCTGCAAACGAAACCACCTCTCGCCGTGAAGCCACTCTACAAGCAACCGAAGACTCAGGCATCCGTTTCTCCATATCATCATACACCCCCGAAACAGACAATACCCTCCCCGAAACCGCACGCCAAGAGATGCAGGCTATCCATGACGAGGCTATTGCCAACGGCACTTACATGATAGCACCTAACGGCAAGCCCACTCACCTCAATGAGCGTCAGTGGCTACAAGTGCGTACCCAAGCATTCAAAGATTGGTTCGGCGATTGGTCTGCCAAGTACGAAGCAGAGGTAGAATTACCTAACCGCCTTAGCCAATGGCTGTCAGAATACAATATCGCCAAAGCAAAAGGCAAATCTCGTGCAGAAATCATAGCGGAGTTTGGTAATGAGCCACAAGCCATTGCCTATATTCCTATGAAATTCTTGCCGCTCGTAGATACTAACTTACGGGACAATAGGGTGTATTCCGGTATGGGGTATTTTCTTGACCATGCAGTGAACCATCACCCCGGCATAGCCGCAGAGAAATACCAAAACATCCAAGAAGTACTGAATACTCCGGATGAGGTAAAAGCTATTACGGATAACGGAAACCACTCGATTGTATTTATCAAACAGATAGACCGCTATAATGCAGTAGTTATCGAGGTAGAGAAAGCAAACGATGGGCGTATCGTATGGCATAAATCATTCTACGACCAAAAGAAAAAGCCGTATGCCAACAGAGGCACACGACTTTATGAAATGTCATCCGAGGGCGGCGTATCCCCGATTATTCGTACAGACAATTCTGTACACGACAGCAGCCTTTCTGTTCTTGATGACAGTGCAAAGGTAGGACAAAATACTGATATACGCAAATTGACAGACCATTTTTTGCGTCCCGAAACAAGTTTCTCCCAAGTTTTAGATGAGAACGGCGAACCGTTGGTGGTTTATCACGGAACAAAGAGCGATTTTAGTGTATTTGACAGCAAGAAATCAAGCGGCTTGTTCTTCTTTACTAATTCTACGGAATTGGCAAAAACATTCCAAAGTTCTACGGGACATCATCTTGTTAGCGCATTTCTTAATATAAGAAACCCGAAAATCTTTGAAATGGAGGGATATGATTGGTTCGGCTATGGGGTTGGAAAACAAGAGGGAAAATCTATAAACAAAGGTCGCAAGACAAATTTTTCATACCTTGAATCATTAAATGCCAAACGAAAAGGACATGACGGTGTTATTCTGAACAGTGTTTTTGATAATGGAGTAACCTCCGACCATTTCATCGCCTTTTCCCCCAACCAAATCAAGTCTGCCACCGACAACAACGGCTCGTTCGACAACG
>CAVJQD010000125.1:0-5564 GCA_963651555.1 uncultured Clostridium sp.
CTAAATAAAATTCCACAAATCATCTCAAAAGCAATTTTTAGAACATCCCTTATTTTTTGTTGAGTGCGATGTCGTAGGCTTGTTGGTAGTATCGGAAGAACTCTTTCCACGAAGCCTTTAGTGCGATGGCGTTGGCGGCATTGCGTGCCTTGTCCTGTTCCCAATCGGTCATAGCGACATACTGGCAGATGGTGTCGGCGACAGATCGTACGACATCGGGCCAGTTAGAGTCTGTTCGGTGCACTACTTCGACGCCGTCCTTGATATGCTTGGAGTAAGGCATAGCCCATCGTCCGAAGCCAGCGAGGTCGGTGGTGATGGTCGGTATATGGAAGGCGACGGACTCGAGTGGGGTGTATCCCCATGGTTCGTAGTAGGAGGGGAAGACGGTAAGGTCCATGCCGATGAGTAGGTCGTAGTAGGACATCTGGAAGACGCCGTCGAGCCCATTGAGGTAGGAGGGCACAAAGATGACTTTGAGGTTATCCTCCTCTCGGTTGTGAATATCGAGGTACTCGAGTGTGTGCATGATAGGGTCACCTTGTGGGTTGTAGAGGAGGTGTGTGGTGACATTATCGGTGCGGTGTGCAGGGTCTTGCATACCTTTCTGCCAAGCGGGTATAAAGAGGAAGGCGACTATGTCCTTGCCGCTCTGGTTGCGTTGGCGCACTTGGTTGAGTGCGTGGAGGTAGATGTCGATTCCTTTGTTTTTCCACTCATATCGTCCGCTGGTGCAGATGAACTGCGTGTTCTCTTTGAGTGAGTAGCCGAGTACTTGCTCTGCCACTTCGGTGAGTCGCTTGCGTGCGGCATTGCGTTTGCGGTGGTAGAGTGTGACGGTCTGTGGTACGAACTCGCTCTCGAAGCCGTTCGGTGTGACGACGTCGGCGGGTTTGTCGAGCAGTTGTTGGCACTCTTTGTTGGTTATCTGGCTGACGGTAGTAAAACAGTCGGCGTAGTGGGCAGCCTGTTTCTCGGCGGAGTGTTTGGCTACCATGTTGAGTTCCTCAGCCATCTGGTCGCCGTGGTAACCTGTGAAATAGTCGTAAAGAGGCTTGTTGTTGCAGGCGATAGAGCGTCCGATGGAGGTGGCGTGGGTGGTGAAGAGGGTGCCTACTTGTGGGAGCGTTTCTTTTATGTAGAAGAGTCCGAAAGCGGTCATCCACTCGTTGAAGTGTGCCACGACATTGTGGTTTTCGAGGTGTAGGAATCGGTAGAGGCTCTCTATGGTCTTTCCGGCGGCGTAACCAAAGAGCGAGGACTCGTCGTAGTCGCCATAGGCGGGTAGGGAGTTGACGCCATAGAGGTCCCAGAAGTGTCCGTATATAGCGTTTTTCTGTTCCCAGAAGTCGTTATAGTCGACGAGGATAGCGATAGGAGCACTTGGTATGTTCCATCGCCCGATGCGAATATGTAGTCCTTCTTTTAGTGCTTGTTTTTTCCAGTCTTTGAGTAGTGTTTTTACCTCTTTGAAATAGGGGCAGATGTTCTCGTGCCAGACATCGGGTCCGACGAAGAACACTTTATCGTGGTGTGCATCTTGCATGGAGGATGCGCGTGTGGAGAGTACGGTGTAGATACCACCGACATGGTTACAAACTTCCCAACTTGTTTCGAAAATGTACTCAGGAGTTTTCATCTTAATATACTCTTTATCTTATCTTTATCTTATCTTTCAGTTTCGTCAATAGTGATTGCGGCGATGCCGGTGATGGTGTTGATTTGCGTAGGCGTTGCGATGGTTTGGTTGTTCTGCGTCTGTATGAGCGGCATGTAGGCAACGCCTTGTGTAGTAGTGAAATAGATGCGGTTGGAGGAGTAGGAGATGGTCATAGCGCCGAGTGCGTCGGTGGCGAGTTCCTTTGGGTAGGTGCCATCGAGGTTGCACACATAGAGATGACTGCCGGCGATGTAGTAGATTTTTTGTGCCATGGGGTCGGCTATGAAATGCGTTATGGTGGTGGATATCAGTATGTTAGCGAGGACGACTTTGCTATCGTTGAAACGGGTTATGCCGTTGCCGGTGGACCATAGATAGGTGTTGCCGATGGCGCAGATGCCTACGCTGTTGCCTTGGCTGAGGCTGGAGAGGTCCGATACGGCAGCCAGGCGGTAGGAGGCGGTATCTTGTAGGACGATGTTGCTCTCAGTGAGGGGGATACGGTGGACGGCGTTGAGGGTTCCCCAATAGAGGTACTGGGTGTCGATGTATCCTACTTGGAAGGGCTTACCGGCAGTGGCTGTGCTGTTCTGCACGAAGGTGGTTAACTGCTTGGTGCTGAGGTTGTATCGGTTGATGGCGGACGACTGCAGGATGTAGAGGTCGTTGCCTTGCGTGAGGAGTTCGGAGGGCGTTTGGGTGGCTTCGATAGCGAGGAGTGAAGGGTCTTCTACGCCGTTGCTGAAGAGCCGTTGGCGTTCGATGCCCCGGTTGGTAGCCATGATGAGGGAGGGCGCTTGGTTGTCGTGAATGTAGAAGGACTGTCGGATGTCGGTTCCTTCGTTTTTAAGTGAGACGAAGAGTTGGACATCGACGGTGGTGTCCTTGCAAAGGAAGCAGACGTTGATGGATGGGTCGGTGGAAGAGCCCTCGGTGATGACGGCGCATTCTGGGAGTGTCCATTCGTACTCAACGGTCTTATTATAAGGGTTATATACGACGGCGGTGAAGGTGTATTCCTCTCGGTAGACGATACTGTCTGTGGAGGCTGTGAAGGTGGGGATGGTGTCGTAGACGGTTATCTCTTTGGCACATTTGCGGTATCGGCTACTGTCGGCAGTGAGTGTGATGGTGTAAGTGCCAGGTTTCTTGTAGGTTTTGGTAGGGTTTTTGAGAGTGGACTGGCTGCCATCGCCGAAGTTCCACACCCACGAGTCGCCTTCGGAGGTGAGGTTGGAGAAGGTTATCTTTTGTCCTGCTCGTGGCTCAGTGGGGGAGTAGGAGAAGTTGACGGTCTTGTTGTTACAACTGCAGATGCAGATGAGTAGGGCGATGATGAGTAGTGCTTGTTTTTTCATCTTAATAATGACATTATATCTTCAATTGTGGCATCGTTGGCGTGAAGCCAGTGGATGTCGTTATCTCGTCGAAACCATGTTGTTTGTCGCTTGGCGTAGTGTCGTGAGTCCTGTTTGATGAGGTCGACGGCTTGTTGTAGGGTCAGTTCGCCGTCGAAGTATCGGAAGAGTTCCTTGTATCCGACGGTATTGAGGCTGTTTTGCTTTCGCCAAGGGTAGACGCTCAAGGCTTCTTGTAACAAACCTTGTTCCAACATGGCATCTACTCGACAATTTATTCTATTATACAGTTCATTTCGGTCACGGTAGAGTCCCACTTTGACGATGCGGAAGGGTCGTTTACTACCGGCATCGGCAAAGCCTTTTCGGAAGGCGGAGTAGGGTAGTCCTGACTCTCGGTAGACCTCGATGGCGTGTGCCACTCGTTGGGGGTTTTGCAGGTCAACTCGCTGATAGTAAGCAGGATCGACTCGGTGTAGTTCGTCTTGTAGGGCGGTTAGTCCCTGCGTTTGTAGTAGTGTTGCCACCTCATCTCTTGTCTGTTGCGAGATGTGTGGAAGGAAGTCAAACCCTCGGCTGATGGCGTCTAAGTAGAGGGTGCTGCCGCCGGTGAGTAGTAGGACGTCGTGGGTTGCGAAGAGGGAGCTGATAAGTGCGAGAGCATCTACTTCGTAGGTACCGGCGGAGTAGTTGTCGAGTACGGACTTGGTGCCGACAAAGTAGTGTTTCACTCGTGCCTGCTCGTCGGGTGTTGGAGCCGCTGTGCCAATGGGTATCTCACGGTAGATCTGCCTTGAGTCGGCAGAGATGATGGGTGAGGCGAGTGCTTCGGCGAGTGGCAGGCTGAGGGCTGTTTTGCCCACACCGGTAGCGCCTAAGAGGATGATGAGTGTCTTCATAGGCTTCTTAGGCGCTTCGGAAGTGGATGCTCTTTATCAAAACAGGCTATTGTCATCGAAGTTCATGTCGCCAAAGCCGTCGGCGTCGAGTTCGTCGTCGTCGAACTCAGAGTCTCCAAAGAAGTCCTCGTCGAGGTCGATGTCCTTGCCGCCTTTGGCGGGTGCGGTGAGAGGGTCGACTTCTTGGAGTTGCTTAGGCGCTTTACCCTCGGAGACAACGCATTGTGGTTCTTTGAGTTTGCCGGCTTTGATGGAAGTGAGTTCTCCGAAGAAGCCTCGTTCGTACATCTGGTCGAAGATGTAGTAGAGTTTTTGGTGTAGTTCGGTGATGAGTTCGCTGAGTGTGGTGGACTCCATGACGTAGTTGTCGTATTCGGGGGAAGACGGCATCTCGACGAGTGTGATCTCTTGCTCTTTCTCCCAATCGTCGTTGCAGAGGAAGAAAGATGTCATCTGGTCGTCAGGGTAATTGACGGCATTGATGATGGCTTTGTGCAGGTCGAGGAAAGTGGCATCGGCATCGATCTCGAAGACGCGCTTGAAGTTGTCGACCTCGTCGGACATGAAAGTGATACGATAAATCATTGTAGATTAGGTGTTTAGTTAGGTTATAATATATGTGTGCAAGGTTTTGTATGTGCCCCGCTGTATGCGAGTTGCAAAGGTAGAGAAATGTTTTTGAAGGTGCAAGGGATTTGTTTAGGAGTTTAGGAGAAGTTTAATTGGTTGAATGGGGTTTAGGAGTTTACTTTTTTTTTGGGGGGGGTATGGTCGTTTTTTAACGGACGGCTACGCCGTATTGTCATTAATTGGTCATAAAAAGTTGGGTGTGATGGTTGGAATTGGTTTTATTGTGGTAAAACCGCGGGCGAGGGCGCCCGCGTCCCCAAGCGTAGTATGGTTCAATTGGTCTGGCGGCTCGGACGACACGAGGGCGTGTCGTCTCCACAATCATAGTGTCTTTCCCGCGGGTGAGGCGCCCGTGTCTCCAACAGGGTATGCCAAAACGGGTCTTGCGACCCGAACGACACGAGGGCGTGTCGTCTCCACAATCATAGTATGGTGAGGTTATAGTGGACAATAGAGGCTATAGTAGACAATAGAGAGATATAGTGGATAATCGAGGGCATAGTATGGTTCAACGGGTCTTGCGCCCCGAACGACACGAGGGCGTGTCGTCTCCACAATCGTGATATCTATACCGCGGGCGAGGGCGCCCGCGCCCCCAAGCGTAGTATGGTTCAATGGGTCTGTCGACCCTAACGACACGAGGGCGGGATAATTAACAATTAACAATTAACAGGCTGGGATGGTACAATCGAGCCTGGCGGCTCGGACGACACGAGGGCGTGTCGTCTCCACAATCATAGTGTCTTTCCCGCGGGTGAGGCGCCCGTGTCTCCAACAGGGTATGCCAAAACGGGTCTTGCGACCCGAACGACACGAGGGCGTGTCGTCTCCACAATCATAGTATGGTGAGGTTATAGTGGACAATAGAGGTTATAGTAGACAATAGAGAGATATAGTGGATAATAGAGGGCATAGTATGGTTCAACGGGTCTTGCGACCCGGACGACACGAGGGCTTGACAGGGTATTCTTGTTCAGTCCACTGGACTTCACTCGCTCAGGCAGACTCAGTGCTTCG
>CAVJQD010000126.1:0-5542 GCA_963651555.1 uncultured Clostridium sp.
ACGTATATTTGACCATAACCCGCCCGTCAAAGGAGAATATTTGGCTGATATTTGACAGTAGTTGTTCCAATAAATTTCTGCTAATGAGTTGCTAGACTTTGTGGTCTTAAGTTTTTTAGATTTTTTTGACCACGTATATTTGACCATAACCCGCCCGTCAAAGGAGAATATTTGGCTGATATTTGATCATATCGGTTCTCAAACCTTTATGTCAATTCATGTTAATACGGCGTTAGCCGTCCGTTTATAAGTCTGTTAGTGCAGCGTTCCGTCATCCTTCAGCACGTAGTGCGGTCTATTGTCTCGTCCTCAGTTGCCTCCGTATGGCTTCCTCATGGAGTATCTCCACAATCTTCTGCACAGCCTCCTCTGATATGTCATGCTCTTTCGCCCACTGCAACCGCCTCTGTAATATATCGTTATACCGTCCCGATTGCAGCAGCGGCAGCCCATGCTTATGTTTGATAGCACCGATGTTCTCGGCAATCTCCAATCGTTTGGCTATTAGTTGCCACAACTCACCGTCTATCTCATCAATCTGCTTCCGCTGTGCAAGCAGTTCCACCGAAGCATCTGTATTATCACTTGCCCCCGCCCTTCGCTGTTCTATCTCTTGCAGTAATACCTCTAATGCAGAGGGCGTAATCTGTTGTTCGGCATCGGATAGAGCCTCTTGTGGGTGGATATGGCACTCAATCATCAGTCCATCGAAGCCGATCTGCAGTGCCTGTTGCGCCATCTCGGCTACCATATCCGCCTTGCCCGTCAAATGCGATGGGTCGCATAGAATAGGTATAGCCGGCATCTTACGCTTCAGTTCGATAGGCACTGCCCAATCGGGCATGTTGCGTAGTGGAGCAGAGTAGGGACTATAGAACCCTCGGTGCACCGCCATTATCTGGTCAACACCGGCTTTCTGCAGGCGCTCAATAGCACCCACCCACAGGTTGATGTCAGGACTGATAGGGTTCTTCAAGAGCACGATAGGCTTCTTCGCGTAATGCGACAACTCGTCCGCCAGTTGCTGTACCATGAACGGATTGGTGGTTGTCCGGGCGCCAATCCAGAGAATATCGACCCCTTGCTCCATGCACAGCCTAATATGTTCGGTCGTAGCAACTTCGGTAGCGATAGGCAGATGCAACTCTTGCTGCACTCGTTTGAGCCAAGACAGCCCTTGCTCACCGACTCCTGCGAAACAATCGGGTCGTGTACGCGGCTTCCATAGCCCTGCCCGAAAAGCCGTGATACCAAACGGTTGCAATGCCCGAGCCGTCTGCATCACTTGCTCCTCGCTCTCAGCACTACATGGTCCTGCTATCAAATACTTATCAAACATTCCTTACTTCGTAAACTTTACCACAATCGCAGCCACCGGTCCAACCGTATAATCCTTCTCAGTATCTATCGTCGCCTTAGAGAACACCTCCACGCCTTGACGATTATACCTCTGAAGCATCTCGTCATAATGATTCCATGGCACACTTTTCTCCTCTTCAGATGCGTTCAAGAACACGAACACAGCCCCCTCATCAGTATAACGGAAGTAGGCATAAGTGTTGTCTCGTCCAATGAAATGCATGGTCTTGCCGTCGTGTAGTATAGGCTCGTCCTTGCGGAACTGCAGCAGTTGCCGATGATAGTTGAGCAGGTCCTTCTGCTCAGCCGTCAGTTGCTCCTCGGGAACAAGCGGCTGTCTTAGTCCACTATGCCCCATCGCACGGTCCACTGAACGCTGACCAAACTCGTCACCAGTGTACAGTTGCAGGATACCCCGCATGGTGGCTGCCATTGTTACGGCTAACTTCACCCGATTCAGGTCGTTGCCCAATACCACATCGGCAATATGGTCCATGTCGTGATTCCCCACAAACATAAGTAGGTTATTGACATTAGCATACAGATAATCTTGTGACACTGCGTCATACACTCGCGTCAATCCTTCGCCCCAACCCTCTCCTTTGTTCTCTAATGCCTGCCTTATAGCCTCCTCTACAGGGAAATCCATCACGGTAGGTAGGTTCGAGTTAAACCCATCGGCATTGCGCGCATAGGCTTGCCAATAGGCTATGTTCGCTGCCGGACGGGTCCAACACTCGCCCACGATATTGATGTTTGGGTACTCCGTACGCACCGCCTTGCACCATTCACTCATCGGTACTTTCTCATTGTAAGGATAGGTATCGACCCGCAGCCCGTCGAGGTCGGCATACTCAATCCACCATATAGCCCATTGCTTGAAGTATTGTAGCAGGTCCGGATTGTCTAAGTTCATGTCCGGCATGTGCGTATCAAACCACCCCGTCTCATGCTGCTCGAGGTCGTAACGAGAAGCGTTCGGGTCGTAGTTGGCTGTGAATACATTATTGCTCTGCGTATATTCGGCATGCTGATGAATCCAATCCGGATAGGGTAGGTCCTTAATCCACCAGTGTGCCAAGCCGCAGTGGTTGGTCACAATGTCCATCACCATACCCAGCCCCTTCTCGTGCGCTTGTCGCACCAACTCCTTATACATCGCATTGTCGCCAAACCGTGGGTCGATATGGTAATAATCAGCGCACGCATAGCCATGATAACTCCAACTCTCTTCGTCATCGAGGAGCAATGGCGTGCTCCAAATCATAGTGGCTCCCACACTCTTGATGTAGTCTAATGAGTTCATGATACCTTGTATATCGCCCCCAAAACGACCATGTATATAATCCTTGTTGGCTGCCTCACGAGTCTGTGCCGTGGTGTTATTGCTCGGGTCTCCGTCCACAAAACGGTCTGGCATGAGAAGGTATATCACATCTTTGGTTGTAAAACTCTGCCTATCTCGGCTCCCAGCACGGCGTTCCGCAATACTATATCGTACCGATGCCTTCTTCTTACCCTTTTGAAGTGTGATGATATACTCGCCCGCTTCCCGCACATCCATGTCCGCAAAGAGGTAGTTCTTGCTCTCAGCGTTATGTTGTCCGCGCACCGTAAGCCCATCGGTAGCAACATTCCTCTTGCCCACCACCTTCCGAATACTGATCTGTGCGTCTTGCAGGTCGCTCCCGTAGAACATCAGCGTCAAGGGACACTCCATCTCTGTCCACCACGACAGCGGCTCTACGCGCGAAATAGTCTGTGCCGATAAGGCGATGCAACATAGCATGCAGCCTATCCATAAAAGTGTTTTTCTCATATTATTAGGATTATTGTTCGTTCCTTTCCTCTGTCGCTAAGTCTTTCACCAGCAACGCTTTCCATACCTCCTCCGAGTGATGTTCCTTCAACTCTTCCCACTGCTTCCACATCCCCTCAACCTCCGCCGGCAGGTTCTTGATAAACCCTTCGTTCCCCTGTCGGTCTATCTTCTCCATCACGCACTCCACAGTAAGCCGATTGATGTCGAACGCCGGCACAAATGCCTTAGGCTCCTTCTCACCCACAAACACCTCTTGCAACAGCCCCAACTCGACCAACTCGCTCGTCAACTCGTTCACCAAGCGAATAGGCAGGTTGCCCTCTTTGGCAAGTGCCGAACTGTCCAACGGATTCCCGCCCACCTCGAACTGCTTCACAATGCGAAAAACAAGGTACAAGGTAATGAAGTCCTTGTACCGCCGAGACATCTTCTCCATCTCTGCATCGTACTCGAAGTACTCGTTGTTCTGTATCGCATACGAAATCTCCGCACCTATCAGCGTCAGCAGACACGACCAATAAAGCCATGTCAAGATTAACGGAATGGCCGCAAATGCACCATATACTATGTTCGTCCGGGAGAGAAACAGCACGATATACACGCTCAGCACCTGCAGCAACTGAAACAACGTGCCAATCAGCACGCCTGGTATCACCGCCGCCACAAAGCCCACCTTCGTGTTCGGGATGGCGTAGTACATGAACGAAAAGATAATCCAACACACCACAAACGGTATCGACTTGATACAAAGTGACTTGAAATGCGGCATCGCATCGAACATCGAGTACTGCGCCACCGTCGAGTGAACGAATATATTAAAGCCGCTCGTCACCACTACCAGCACCGGTATCATGATCAGCACCGTGATGTAGATAGAGAACTGACGGATGTAGTTCCTTGACTTCTTGACGTTCCATATACGGTTGAACGACAGTTCGATGTTGTTAAAAAACGAGTACACCGCCCACAGCAGCACCACCAGTCCGACCCCCAAGAACAAACCGTCCTGCGTCGTCGCCAAGTAACGCTCAACAAAACCCATGATATCAGGTATCGCATTCGTCTGCTCAAGGATAGTAATGCGATGCAACTGCTCCTCTATCACCTGCTCAAAACCGAATCCCTTCGCCACGGCGAGCACCATCGCCAGTATCGGCACCACGGAGAACACCATCGAATATGTCAACGCCTTCGAACGAGTGTTCAACTCATCCTCTGCATAACCGCGTATCGAGAGCACTATAGTCTTGAGAAACATATAGAGTATCTTCCGACCTTTCGACAGGTCGTTGCCGGTTCGCTCCCACAAATCGTGGCGAATGAAGTGATATATCTTCTGAATCATGGCTATATGTCGTGTGTGTATTACAAAAGTTTGTGGGATATAGTCCTGTCTATAAGCCGAGTTCTGTACTCTCTTTCGAGAGCGTTTGCCATTAATCTATGGTCTGCTTTTTCGGTCAGACTCGATCGTTCGTCCCTCTGGCTTGGGCGAGTAACCCTTACGCAATCCTAACATCGCACGCCAGTCTATTTGAACTTTCAACCCATAGGACGACTTGACGCCTTGCTTTTCGGCAAGACCGGTAGGCTCTTACTCTACCTTTTCACCCTTACCTTCATTGCTGAGGGCGGTTCTTTTCTGTGCCGTCTTCCAAACATTACTGCCTGCCGGCCGTTAACCGGTATGGTACTCTGCGTTGCCCGGACTTTCCTCCCGAGGAGCATTTTCCTTGCGGATTTACACCTCCAGCGACAAACCAACATGGCTATAACCCACAAACTTTCTCTCTATATCGTATCTCTATTGTCTCTATATCGTCTCTATATCATCTCCTTATTCTGTCTATATAATGCCCATATAGTGCCTATATAGTATCTATATAGTGCCCTTATAGTATCCATGTCGTATCTACATAGTGCCCGTATAGTATCTATATAGTGTCCTTGTAGTGTCTACATAGTGCCTATATTGTATCTATATAATGCCCATATAGTGTCCATATAGAACACTGCAAAGGTACAACTCTTTTCCAAATTACGCAAATACCGTACCTTTCTCGATTTTTCATCCCACCAATCTCCACTTTTCCACATAGAGATAACCCATCACCATACGACCACTATTCCCCATCCCTTCAGGGAGGGGGCAGGGGGTAGGCTAAGTATTCGCAGTTGTCAAACCGAGTATCCGCCATCACCATACGACCACTATCCCCCATCCCTTCAGGGAGGGGGCAGGGGGTAGGCTGATTGTTCCGAGTCGCCATACAACCACTATCCCCCATCCCTTCAGGGAGGGGGCAGGGGGTAGGCTCCCCCTCTCGACCCTGCCCCCTACTTGTCTGCGGCCTATGACGA
>CAVJQD010000127.1:0-5475 GCA_963651555.1 uncultured Clostridium sp.
CATCTACTAAATAAAATTCCACAAATCATCTCAAAAGCAATTTTTAGAACATCCCTTATATATAATTTACTTCTGGATGAATACTAATACCAAACTTGCTTTGTACACTCTTGCACACTTCTTCTGCTAATGATACTACATCTTGAGGCTTTGCATTGCCGGTGCGGTTCACTATCACTAACGGCTGCTTTTCATACACTTGTGCACCGCCAACGGTCTTGCCTTTCAATCCACACTGCTCTATTAACCAAGCGGCAGGTATCTTTATCTTATCTCCTGCTGCATAGTGGGGGATGGTAGGATATTGGGCAGCCAATGCCTCATATTGCGCCTGTGAGACAAAGGGGTTCTTAAAGAAACTACCTGCCGAACCGAGTTCTGTTACTTCGGGTAACTTCTGTTTCCGCACATGAATAACCGCCTCCCGCACTTTGCGTAGCGTATAAGGCTCTTCTACTTGCGCTTTTAAGTTGCCATAATCTAAATGCAGTTCAGGATGCTTCTGCAGGCGATAGACTACATGCGTCACAATATACTTCCCACGCAGTTCGTTCTTAAAGATACTATCTCGATAGGCATACTTGCATTCCTCCTGCTCGAATACTCGTTCTTTGCCAGTGGCAATTTCTATGGTGCGCACACGCACAATCACATCTTTGGCTTCTACTCCGTACGCACCTACATTCTGTACGGCTGAGGCTCCTACCTCACCTGGTATGTGACTCAAATTCTCCAGTCCACCGAGCCCCATGTCGACTACCTGTTCAATCAGTTCGTCAAGTACGATACCTGCCTCTGCTTCGATGTCGACAAACTCTGCGTTCTCTTCTAAAGCCCGAGCACGATGCATGCCACAATGCAGCAGTACGCCTTCATAGTCCTTTGTGAATAGAAGGTTCGACCCTGCACCAATAGCCATTATGGGCTCGCCTTTATAACGCTGCAGGAGCGTCTGTAGTTCGTCTACGCTATGATATTCCGCCCACACCTTCGTATGTACATCCATACGAAAAGTATTGTGCGCGA
Organism: uncultured Clostridium sp.; assembly: GCA_963651555.1. Classification (GTDB taxonomy): domain Bacteria; phylum Bacteroidota; class Bacteroidia; order Bacteroidales; family Paludibacteraceae; genus Colicola. The sequence goes on from CAVJQD010000127.1 coordinate 1,027, forward strand.
GCAATGATATGTTCTCTTCTACCATCATTTCCTTGGGGCATTTGCATCACTTGGCATACGCCAATCGCCTCTTGGAGAGAGACTGACGCTTACTACTTTCGGTCCATCGGGCATACAGGAACGCTTAAACTGCTGACAGAAGAACCGGTGCATGAAGGTATCTAACCAATGGGCAATCTCTTCGTTTGTGTATTTATCCACAAAAGCGAGTCGTGCCATATACTCTATCTTATCCCGAGAGAATCCATAGCGCAAGAAATAGTAAAGGAAGAAGTCGTGTAGTTCATAAGGACCTACCTTGTCCTCCGTCTTTTGCAGTATGTTACCTTCCTCATCGGCAGGCAATAGTTCAGGGGAAACAGGCGTATCAAGAATATCTTTGAGTATGTCGCGCACTGAGTCGCCAAAGTAGTTCTCTGCCTCATACTCTACCATGAAACGCACTAAGGTCTTAGGGATACCAGCATTGATGCCGTACATTGACATCTGGTCTGCATTGTAGGTAGTCCAGCCGAGTGCTAACTCGCTGAGGTCGCCTGTACCGACTACTAAGCCGTTGTACTTATTGGCAAGGTCCATCAGTATCTGTGTCCGCTCACGCGCCTGCGCATTCTCGTAGGTTATATCATGATTATCGGGGTCGTGCTCAATATCACGGAAATGCTGCATTACTGCATCTCGAATAGGCACTTCATGATACGACACTTTGAGGTACTCCATGAGTTGGGCAGCGTTGTCGTGCGTACGGTCGGTTGTCCCGAAACCAGGCATGGTAACGCCAATAATCTGCCTACGGCTATATCCAAGTCGGTCGGCGGTTATGGCGCATACCAACAACGCAAGCGTAGAGTCTAATCCACCTGAGACTCCCAGAATAAGCGTTTCGGCATGCGTATGCTTCCATCGTTGTGCCAAGGCAGAGGTTTGTATGTTTATCACATCTTCGGCATAGTCTTGCGTCTCCTCGGGTTTGGGCAAGAAGGGACTTGTAGAGAACACCCTGTGGATAGGGTGGATAGGTTGCGAGACCTCGATAGGTGCTACATACACCTTGCGATATTGTCCGTGCTTATCGTCTGTGAAGTTTGTATTACGCTGCCTGTCCGTGCGTAGGCGCTCTATGTCTATCTCGGAGATAATCATCGAAGACTCTTGTAAGAAGCGGTCGCCTTCCTCAAGCATCGTGCCGTTCTCTGCAATATAGGTGCTTCCTGAGAATACTAAGTCGGTTGTGCTTTCTCCTACACTCGATGAGGTGTAGACATAGCCGCAATGCACACGGCGGGACTGTTGCGTAATCATTTGTCGGCGGAACGCATTCTTACCTACTATGCAGTTTGAGGAGGAGAGGTTGAAAATAATCTCTGCACCTTGTATTGCCTGTTGGGTAGATGGTGGCAGAGGCGACCATAGGTCTTCGCATAACTCAATAGCAAAGCAGCAACGTTGTGTGAGGAAGAGTAGGTCGGTACCAAAAGGTACTTCGCCACTCCAAAGTTCGATGGTGGAGGTTGTAGCAAAACGCCCAGAGGTGAACCAACGTTTCTCGTAGAACTCGCCTGTGTTAGGTAGGTTGACCTTTGGCACTACGCCGCATACATCGCCATCGGTCATCACAAAGGCGCAGTTGTAAAGGTTATTATCAACCTTGAGTGGGGCACCTACTATCACAATGACAGGCTTGCCTTTGGTGTAATCGCATACCTCTTCGAGTGCAGAGAGAGCATTCTGTTGGAGTTGTTGCCAAAAGAAGAGGTCGGCACACGTGTATCCAGTGAGTCCGAGTTCGGGGAAACAGATTATCTCTACCTCCTCGTCAACGGCTCTATCAATCTGTTCTTTCACTGCCTCAACATTGCTTTTGCAATCGGCTAAATGTAGGCAAGGTACGGCGGCTGCCACGCGTACAAAGCCGAAGTTTTGTGCTGATGAATCCATAGACTATTGTGTTATAGTTTCGACTACAAAGGTAAGAATAATTATTGAATTTACAAACCTTATGTTTATCCTATACTCAATTAGCAGGTGGGTTTGGCGTCTTGTGCGTGGTATTCGACGAGTCCTTTCATAGGTGATTGGAGTATCTGTGCAATCTGCATATTGTTGTCTTCCAGTACTTTGCGTAGGATATCTTGATAGTAATAAGCAATAGAGCCAACGAAGCCGACAGGCAGAGTGGGATACTGCTTGAGGTTTCGTAGGACGAACTGGTTAAAGTGGTCGTACACAAGACGATAGATGGACTCCTCTTGTAGGTTCTCTGCGGCAAACTTAGAGAGCGAGGCGAGGTATCTGTTAGGAAAGGGCTTACGGTAGACATTCTCAATGATATCTGCTTGAGTGACATTGTATTGCGTGAGAAACTTCTCACGGATGTGTTCGGGCAGTTGGTTCTTGAGTACATCAGCCACGAGTCGTTTCCCGAGCACGGCACCGCTCCCTTCGTCGCCAAGGATATAACCGAGTGCGGGTACATTCTTGACAATATTCTCTCCATCGTAAAGGCATGAGTTAGAGCCGGTACCGAGGATACAAGCGATACCTTGGGTGTGTCCAAGTAGTCCCCTTGCAGCACCGACCATGTCGCTTTCTACATGTGCCTTGGCGGTCTTGAAGCATCCTTCAAGTGCAGCGGCAACGAACTTGGTTTTCTCAGGGGTACATCCAGCACCATAGAAATAGATGTCGGTGATGGTCCCCGCCCAAAGGAGGTGTGCGAGTTGCGGAAGGAGTTGTGTGGCAATAGAGTTCTTGATAGCGTCCGAGGTCTGATAGAAGGGGTTGATGCCGTCCATGGTGAACTCGGAAGTCTGTTGATTAGCCGCCATCAAGGTCCAATCGGTCTTGGTGGAGCCACTGTCTGCGATAAGAATCATGGTCGTACTACATTAAGGGATGTTCTAAAAATTCCACGTTTCGTTATTTTGTTACTACTTGGGATGTTTCTCCACTTTTTGAGCGCTTTGTGGTTTTTATTTGTATCTGCTTGACTTTCACTCAGTCACAATGCTTGCATTGCTCCTTCGTTGCGCCAACCATCTACTAAATAAAATTCCACAAATCATCTCAAAAGCAATTTTTAGAACATCCCTTAAGTTAGAACGGTGCAAAGGTACGACAATTCTGTGTAACTAACAATTCAAATGCACAATATCGCCGAATAGCCCTTTGAGGGTTGAGTCGGTTGAGGTGGTTGATTGGGTTGCTGTCGTTGTTGCCGTGGTTATCTTTACCGCGGACGAGGCGTCCGCGCCCCCAGTCGTGGCGGGTATTGTGGTTTGGTTATCAGGGGTTTGTTGTTGTTTGGCTTGGGCGTTGATTTGTTGGGTCAGTTGGGCTATGACGTAGCCTCGGAGGGTCGAATAACGTTTATTCGAGGAACTCGGATGGCGGCGGAAATAGTCCTTGTGCTTGTTATATTGCTTCTGCCATTCGGCTTTTTGAACGGGGTCTTTCAGTATCTCTTTTGACTGATTGACAGCCTCTTTGAAGGCATTGATGGTGCGTTTCCTATTGGGCGCTAAGGGGCCTTTATAGGGGTGCTGAATGATGTAGGTCTGCGTCTTTCCGTTGCGGGTGCGGAGGATGACGTTGCTGCGGCTGCAGAGGCGACCGGAGATGCTTGCGATTGGATGTTCTAAGGTTGCTATTGCCATAGTGAATGGGTTTTGAGGGTTAATATTGGTGCAAAGGTAAGGGTTATTTTTTGAATATGCAACTTTTTTGTTGGGTTATTTTGTGGTTTCCTTGCCACTTCGAAGACTTTTTCCTTGCCACTGCGAAGACTTTTTCCTTGCCACTGCGAAGACTTTTTCCTTGCCACTGCGAAGACTTTTTCCTTGCCACTGCGAAGACTTTTTCCTTGCCACTGCGTGGCAGAGAAATAAAAAGAAAGGAGAAAAGAAATAAAGAGAACATTATCTCTGAGCAATTAATATGCATGGTTGGATCAATCGAGCCTGGCGGCTCGGACGACACGAGGGCGTGTCGTCTCCACAATGCGCTGATAGTAAAAGGACTAGAAGTTCTAGATGGACTAGACCGCCCCTGCGGGGCTGATCTAGAGGCCCTAGAGGTTGTAGTTCAACTAGTTAGATTGGGGGTTTCTAGTGGACAATAGAGGTTATAGTGGAATATAGAACAGAGTTGGACCAATCGAGCCTGGCGGCTCGGACGACACGAGGGCTCGATACGGTATTCTTGTTCAGTCCACTGGACTTCACTCGCTCAGGCAGACTCAGTGCTTACGCACCTGCCTTCGCTTCACGTCTCCACAATCGTGGCTGCTTTCCGTTATTTTCGTTGTTTTCGTTGTTTTGTGGGGCTTTTTTGGTGCGGAGAAAGCCTTATGAAAGTGGCTTGAGATAGGCGTAAGGGACAATGTATCTACCGTGTATCTACCGTATATGTACTGTATTTGTTTCGTCATAGGCCGCAGACAAGTAGGGG
>CAVJQD010000128.1:0-5320 GCA_963651555.1 uncultured Clostridium sp.
ATGGAGAATATTTGGCAATATCCTGACTATCAATGGAATATTTGGCTAATATTTGGCAATATTTGTTCCCAATAAATTGTCGATAGCAGTCGCCCAATGAGTTGATGATATTTTTTTTATTTGAGTTTTTTAGGCTTTTTTGATCGTGTATTTTATGCCCATTCGTGTCCATACGCCGACAGGCGTCCGTTTAAGTCGTTCGTCAATCAGCGCAGTGCTCTGTAATCCTTTTAATGGTCTTTTAATGCACTTTAATGGAGAATATTTGGCAATATCCTGACTATCAATGGAATATTTGGCTAATATTTGCAACATTTGTTCCCAATAAATTGTCGATAGCAGTTGCCCAATGCGTTGATGATATTTTTTTATTTGAGTTTTTTAGGCTTTTTTGACCGCGTATTTTATGCCCATTCGTGTCCATACGCCGACAGGCGTCCGTTTACGACTTTAGACGCTCACACTCGTTAACTGTTAATTGTTAACTGTTAATTTTCAACATATTCCACTCATAAAACCGTGGATACTTCGCTCTAAGGCATTCAAAACCGTAGTAAAGCAATGGCACGCCCACGATCGACAAGCAAGCCCCCACGCAGATGTCGGCTAAGAAATGTTGGGATAGATAGATTCGTGAATACGCCCCCACAAACGCTGCCAAGAAACATACTACCTGTATGCACCCTTTCGCCCAAGGCTTCAACCGGTTGCTCCGGCAGCAGAAGATCGAGACGATGAAGAATAGCGTCACAAAAGTGGCGGTATGCCCCGAAGGGAAACTGTTGGCAAAATGCATCCGCACACCGTCCACCAGTGGTAATATATCGGGATTGTTCTTGATGTCAAACACGGCCGCCGGACGAGGTGCACACACTATCCGCTTGATGACCTGCACAATAAGACCGATACCCAACTCCCCACTCAACACAAACAGCGCATCGCCCACCTTGTAGAAAAGCAATCCCGCTGCAACAATGTAGATAACAAACTCGGCAATCTTCGTGTAGTACTTGAAAAACACATCCAACGCCGGCGTGTGGTAACTATTGAGCAACAAATGCAAATCTTTCTGCGGTATGCTCACAAGCAAAACACCCATCGCCAGTATTAACAACACCGATAGACTAATAAAAATAGCATTCTGACGAAAAAATTGTTTCATCCTCGATTCATCTTTTTCCGACACACCTTGCACTCGCCATACACGCACAGCGAGTAGTACGACGGATTGAAGTTATTGAACGGTCGCTCTTTCAAGATGGTCTCAATAGCCTTGTCGTGGAACTTGACGATACGCCCGCAGCGTATGCACACAAACTGCATGAACGACTCCCGAGAGAGCACCATCACATATTCGTATATCCTATTGTTCGCAGGCATCTGTCGTCGCTGCAGTATATGGCAGTCGCAAAAGAGATTCAATGTGTTATACACCGTTGCTGTACTGATAGGTATCGCCGTGGGCATGTCTTGCAGCAGTTGCTCTGCCGTGAACGTGTCTCGGTAGGTGCACACCTGTCGCAATACGATAAGCCGTTCCTGTGTGCTACGCATCTGATGCGTCTTGAGATAACGAAACAATACCGACGACGATGCCTCGTACAACTCCTCCTGCTTGTCCTCCGGATGAAGTCGTGTCTTGTCGGCTTTCGATGTACCCTTATCTGCCATTAGTCTATCGGACGGATATACGCACGACGACGCTTGTGCTGCTTCTTCTCGAAATACTCCCAGTTGGCTTGGTTCTTGGTGTTGGTCTCCATAATAGAGGTCGTCTCCACACGCTTGATACCATATTGCTTGAAGTAAGGTATCTGATCAACTAAGATAAGACTATTCACACCTCGGTTCTGATAGTCCGGACGAACCGCAATAAGCAGCAGGTCAAACGCCTCCATCTTTTTAGCATGCAGCGCCTTGAGGATATGATACCAACCAAACGGGAATATCCGACCACCACACTTGCGCAACGCCTCCGAGATATCCGGCATACCTACACCCACTGCCACTACCTCATCTTTATCGTTGACCACTATAGTCACAAAGTCGAAGTTGACCAACGGGAAATACATCTCGCAGTAATACTTCTTCTGATTAGGTGTCAGCGGCTGAAAGTTATAAAGCACCTGATAAGCCTCGTCTATCACATCAAAATAGGTGAACCCATACTTGCGCTTCAACTCGCGTACACTGCGAACCTTGTCCACGCGAACATGACTACGCTCTGCCGCAATCTTCGACATACGAAGCAGTCGTTCGGGTATCTCATCCGGTGGAGTGATCTGATACTCAATCCAGTCGTTCTCCTTCACTAACCCATAAGCCTCCAGATGCTTCTCATAGTAGGGGTAGTTGTAGAGCGATGCCATCGGCGCAAGATACTCAAACCCTTCAATGAGCAACCCCTCATGGTCGAAGTCCGTGAAACCGACAGGACCATTGATGGCGTCCATACCTTTGCTCTTGCCATAAGCCGCTACTGCGTCTAACAAAGCACGAGATACCTCCATGTCGTCGATGAAATCCATCCAACCAAAACGAACATGATTGACGTTCCAACGCTTGTTTGCCGCATAGTTGATCAATCCTGCAATACGACCCACAATCTTATTATCACGATATGCCAAGAAAAGGCGTTTCTCGCACACCTCAAAGGCTGGATTCTTTTTCTCGTCCAAGGTGTTCAACTCGTCCATCAGAAGCGTTGGACAATAGTTCGGACAATCTTTGTATAGGTCATTCCCAAATTGGATAAACTTAATGATATCTCTCTTCGATTTTATCTCGCGTATCTCTACAGCCATAAGCAATGAGTTTTATCTGTTATTATTATTTGCGTTGCTATGCGTTATAATGTATTACAATGTTCCAAAGCGTTAATGCGTTACAATGTGTCATTAATGTGTTACAAAGTGTTATAAGAACGCTGGTAAACATGTTATTATGCATAACTAAATGTATTAAATCTATCAGTATGTCCTCAAATAAAACAAAAACGCCGCAAAGTTATAGCATTTTTTTCAATCAACCAAATCCATTCTCAATCCCATAATTCCTATAAGCCCTATAATCCCCATAAAACACATAACACCCCACCAAACCCCTAAACAATAAAGGGATGTTCTAAAAATTGCTTTTGAGATGATTTGTGGAATTTTATTTAGTAGATGGTTGGCTTGAACGAAGGAGCAATGCGAGCATTGTGACTGAGTGAAAGGCAAGCAGATACAAATAAAAACCACAAAGCACTCAAAAAGTGGAGAAACATCCCAATAAATAACAAAAATAACGAAACGTGGAATTTTTAGAACATCCCTAAGCAATATGAAAGTAGCAATCGTTGGCGCATCCGGCGCCGTTGGACAAGAACTCATTAAGATACTGCAAGAACGGCAATTCCCTGTCGATGAACTACGCCTCTTCGGCTCCTCACGAAGCGCAGGCTCCAGTTATATGTTCGCCGGAAAACCCATCACCGTTGAGGAACTGAAGCATGGCGACCAGTTCAAAGGCGCCGACATCGTCTTCACCTCCGCTGGCGCAAGCGTCTCCAAAGAGTATGCCGACGACATCACACGCTATGGCGCTATCATGATAGACAACTCCAGTGCCTTCCGCATGGACAGCGATGTACCACTCGTCGTACCCGAAGTCAACATCGCCGATGCACACTTCTGCCCACGACGCATCATCGCCAACCCAAACTGCACCACCATACAGATGGTCGTGGCACTCAAGGCTATCGAAGACCTCACACATATCGTACGAGTACATGTGGCTACCTACCAAGCCGCATCAGGCGCAGGTGCACAAGCTATGAAGGAACTGGAAGAACAGTACAAGGCTATCATCGAACACCGAGAAGTGCCCGTGCAGAAGTTCCCCTACCAACTGGCATACAACCTCATACCACAGATCGATGTCTTCACAGACAACGACTACACTAAGGAGGAGATGAAGATGTACAACGAGACCCGCAAGATCATGCACTCCGATATCCTCGTCAGCGCCACCTGCGTGCGCGTACCCTCACTCCGTGCACACTCCGAATGTGTATGGATAGAGACAAGCGAACCTATCACAGTCGAACAAGCACGCAACGCCTTTGCTAACGCTGCCGGATGCCAACTCATGGACGACCCAGCAAACAAGGTCTACCCTATGCCACTTTTCCTTTCAGGCAAAGACGATGTCTATGTCGGACGCATACGCGAGGACATCAGCCGCAAGAACGGACTCACCTTCTGGTGCGTAAGCGACCAGATACGCAAAGGAGCCGCCCTCAACGCCATCCAAATAGCCGAATCCTTCCGCACCAACTAACCAACAAAAAGAACTAGATAAACTAGGAAAAACAACAGATAGTCCCACCGACCATCCAGTAGAGACAGTATTGCATATCGTCTCTCAAATCAAGAAAGGCACTGCGATTGTGGAGACGACACGCCCTCGTGTCGTCCGAGCCATTAGGCTCGATTGTATCAGCCATGCCTGTTATTGTTAATTGTTAATTGCCCCGCCCTCGTGTTGTCCGAGCCGCTAGGTTCGATTGTATCCTCTCAGCCTGTTAATTGTTAATTGCTCCGCCCCCGTGTCGTTCGGGTCGCAAGACCCGTTTGACCGTACCACGCAGTCCCCTCCCGTAGAGACGGTATTCCATACCGTCTCTCTAACTCAAAAAAAAATAATCTCTCTAGAACAGCCCCGCAGGGGCGATCTAGATCTTCTAGAACATCTAGAAAAGCTTTCTTTCGTTTCTTTTATTTCTCGCGAGCGCAGCGAGCAGGACTCTTTTTATTTCTCTTCCTCTTTCTCTTCATTTCTCTGCCGCTTGCGGCAAAGAAAAAGCCCCCGCCAAGCAATGGCAAAAAAAAAGACTAGTCAGCCACAAGCCAACTAGTCTCTTTTTCCATTAATCTACTTCCAGCTTACTTCAGCGATACAATGATATCAGCCTCTTTCTGCTCAAAAGCGAGTTTGTCCTCACGAGCCAACCAACCTAATGCTAGGTTCAGGTCTGCTTCTTTCAGTTTTGTTGCTTTCTTCAAAGCCTTTACAGAGAGTGCACCGCCTTGCAGTGCATTCCATACCAATCCGGCATTCTCTCCAATCTTTACACTTAACATAATACCTTATAATTAAATAACTAACAATAGAGAACTCCTTCTCTATCCGCCCGCAAAGGTAGACATTATTTTACAATCTCACAAATAGCAAAATATTCTAGGGATGTTCTAAAAATTGCTTTTGAGATGATTTGTGGATTTTTATTTAGTAGATGGTTGGCTTGAACGAAGGAGCAATGCGAGCATTGTGACTG
>CAVJQD010000129.1:0-5241 GCA_963651555.1 uncultured Clostridium sp.
GCCTCGCCCGCGGGAATGATGCTGCGATTGTGGAGACGACACGCCCTCGTGTCGTCCGGGTCGTCAGACCCGTTTGACCATGCGTTGTTGGGGACGCGGGCGCCTCGCCCGCGGGAATGATGCTGTGATTGTGGAGACGACACGCCCTCGTGTCGTCCGGGTCGTCAGACCCGTTTGATCATACCATGCTTTTTCGATGTAGTCGAAAAAAACTTTATGACAATAATCCAAATCAATACAATCCACCATGCTTTTTATGACCAATTCATGACAATCCGTCGCCCCCGTCCATTCAAACCCTGCCCGCTTTATGTCCCTCCCCCTCCGCACCCATAATGCTTTTTGTCCTATTTTTTATATTTTTTTGACCGAAACCCTTTATGACCAATTCATGCTAATACGTCGCCCCCCGTCCATTCAAACCCTGCCCGCTTTATGTCCCTCCCCCTCCGCACCCATAATGCTTTTTGTCCTATTTTTTATATTTTTTTTGACCGAAACCCTTTATGACCAATTCATGACAATCCGTCGCCCCCGTCCGTTCAAAACTAATACCCCGCAGCACGCTCTTCCCTAAATTTGCACCATTCAAAAACTTGTACTACCTTTGCCGGCGTTTTTTGGAGGGGGCGCATTCCCTCGTAAAAAACCAAGACATCTAACAACTATGAGCAAGAATCTTATCATCGTCGAGTCGCCACACAAGGCGCCCACCATCCAAGGCTTCCTCGGGAAGGACTTCCAGGTCCTCTCTTCGCAGGGCCACGTCCGTGACATCACCGGCGCCGGAAAAAACAGCATCGGCATCGACTTCGAACACGGTTACGCACCGCATTACACCATCGAACCCGACAAGATACGCATCCTCGACACCCTCCGCAAAGCCGTCAAAGAAGCCGATCAGGTCTGGCTCGCAAGCGATGAGGACCGTGAGGGAGAAGCCATCGCATGGCACCTTAAAGAGGTGCTACACCTTTCCGAGAACAACTCCAAACGACTCGTCTTCCACGAGATAACACCCGACGCCATCAAGGACGCACTCAAGCACCCACGCGACATCAACTACAACCTCGTCGACGCACAGCAGGCAAGACGTGTCCTCGACCGCATCGTCGGCTTCGAAGTATCGCCACTCCTCTGGAAAAAAATAACCCCAGGACTCTCCGCCGGACGAGTGCAATCCGTCGTCGTACGCCTCATCGTCGAACGAGAACGAGAGGTCAACGCCTTCGTTCCCACCGTCTCATACCGTGTCCTCGCCGACTTCACCGGCACCACCGCCGACGGCAAACAACAAACCCTACACACCGAACTCAACCACCGCTTCCCCACCAAAGACGATGCTATCGCCTTCCTCCAGCAATGCAAATCCGCCTCCTTCTCCGTCAGCGATGTCGTCAAGAAACCCGCCAAACGAACACCTGCGCCACCCTTCACCACCGCATCACTACAGAAGGAAGCCTCCAGCAAACTGCATTTCGCCTCCTCCAAGACCATGCGACTCGCACAGACGCTCTACGAAGCCGGACACATCACCTACATGCGTACCGACTCTCTCAACCTCTCCACCCTCGCTATCAATACCGCTAAGAAACAGATTATCACCGACTTTGGCGAGAACTACCACAAAACCCGCACCTTCCACACCACCGCCAAAGGCGCACAAGAGGCACACGAGGCGATACGACCTACCTATATAAATAAGACATCCGCCGGTAGCAACGACGACGAACGCAAACTCTACGAACTCATCTGGAAACGCATGGTCGCATCCCAGATGGCTGACGCACAACTTGAGACCACGCGCATCGAGATAACGTCGCCCTCACTACCGTACACCTTCGTCGCTAAAGGACAAGTCGTCCTCTTCGACGGCTTTATGCGACTCTATGTGCAGAGCAACGACGACGAACAAGACGACGAGACACGACTCCTCCCACGCTTCGAGAAAACCGCACCCATGACCTTCTCCGAGATGACCGCCATCGAGTCCTTCTCCAAAGCGCCAGCACGATACACCGAAGGCTCACTCATCGATAAGATGGTCGAGACTGGCATCGGACGACCCTCCACCTACTCCTCCTTCATCGAGACCATACAGCAACGCAAATATGTTGTCAAAGGTGCTGTCGAGGGCAAAAAACGTAATGTCAACGTCATCACACTCAAAGACAATAACATCACCTCCGCCTTCAAACAAGAGACCTACGGAGCCGACTCCGGCAAGTTCCTGCCTACCGACCTCGGATGCGTCACCAACGACTTCCTCGTCAAGGCTTTCCCTGAGATACTCAACTACGACTTCACCGCAGAAGCCGAAAGCGCACTCGACGATGTCGCTGAAGGAAAAGTGAAATGGGTGGAGATGGTCGACAAGTTCTACAAGACCTTCCACCCTGCCGTCGAGGCTGTCCCCGCAGGCAAGATTGAAGGACGACAACTCGGCACCGACCCCAAGACCGGACGCATCATATTCGCTAAGTACGGCAAGATGGGACCCTGCATACAGATTGGCACCTCCTCCGACGAGGATAAACCACTCTTCGCTTCCCTCCGCAAGGACCAATCCATCTACACCATCACCCTGCCCGAGGCTCTCGAACTATTCAACACCCCATACCCTTATAATATAGGTGAGTACGAAGGCGTCGAACTCGTCGTCAACGATGGACGCTTCGGACCGTATATCAAACAAGGTAACACCTTCTACTCAATACCAAAAACCGCTGACCCACAACACCTTACTCTGGAACAAGCCATCGAGATCATCGAGAAAAAACGCCAAACCGCCATTCCTATCCATGACTTTGGTGACCTGCAGGTGCTCAACGGACGCTTTGGACCCTATATCAAGTACAACGACCAGAACTATCGTATCCCAAAGGATGTCGATGCGCAGATCCTCACCGAGGACTACTGCCGTGATCTCGTCGCCAACTCCAAACCCACCGCCTCCCGTTCCCGACGCCTATCCAAATCAACAACCAAAACAACAAAAACAACCAAAACAAAAACAACCAAAACAAAAACAACAAAATAACATACCACGATTGTGGAGACGACACGCCCTCGTGTCGTCCGAGCCGCAAGGCTCGATTTGGCATACCGCCCTTGGGGACACAGGCACTTACGGGGCCCTCGCAAAGCCTGCTTTGTGGGGTGTCTGACTCGCCCGCGGTGAACGCATAGCAAAAATACGTTCACAACCATACGCCCCACAAAAATACGTGAACGTAATGAACGGAACGGCACGATTTTTGCACTCACCCAAGTGCATCTCTCGAGAAGTAGCGCAGTTGGTAGCGCACCACGTTCGGGACGTGGGGGTCGGGCGTTCGAGTCGCCTCTTCTCGACTACTTATTGGGCGTGGGTGGGTAACCTCCTTAGTGTGATAATCCGTTATCCCTAAGGAGGTTACTATACGTACAACCACAAACATGAAATCATTAACTAAACAACATAAGACAATGAAACGTCAATCATTATTCCTCGCAGCAGCCTTTGCGCTGCTCCTGACTGGGTGCAACAGCAACAACCCTCAGAACACAACAAACGAACCTGGTGTCAACTACACCGAGGAAATCGTTTTTAATAATCCTGAGTACATCTCCTCTTACTACAACAGCAACGGCGCTATCAGCGTGGGTGACACCAACGATAAGTATAGTGCCACTCTCTGCTTCAAGATGCCTGAGTTCACCGATGGCACCTATTCTGCTAAGTGCAAAATAGGCGAGTCCACCGTCTGGGGATTCCTCTATCCTGCTGCTGATTATGGTTCTTACGACATCGACTCTATCTCCGCTACCATCAAAAACTACCCCGAGGAAGGTCGTATCGAGATCACCGCTAAGTATTACAATACGACGAAGGATACCCTCTACATCCTACACTTCGGACAAGAGATCGAAACCGAGAAATCCGAAGTAGTTGAGGTCTCTGGCGCATCCTTCATCGACGATATCGCTAAGAACCACATGGTTACCATCACAAACGGTAGTTTGGTTTCGGACGGTGACTTCTACTTCTACATCACATACTATACTACCGACAAGGTAGAAGGCTCCTATTCCTTCGACCAACTCGTCTTGGATTACACCAGCATCGGCGTCGTTGAGTCTCTCGAAGAAGGCACACTCACCGAGAATGTCGAACTCGCCTATGGCTCCCTCAATGTAGAATGCATCAACCCAAGCGATAGCACCTACAAAGCAGTCTTCAAGGCTACGGCTTCCAACAAGGTTTCGTACACCATCACCGTCACCGGTAAACTCACCGAGACCGGCTACTCTATCGATGCCAAGGAGGATATCGAGTACGACTTCTCCTCGCCTATCACCGTCGCTACCTATTCCATCGCTGACTATGAAGGGCAATATGGCAATTGCAAGTATGCTACCATCGGTGTTCAAGACCTGAGCAAACACCTGCAGTTCATCGCTTTCTTCAATGGCGACGTCGACTCTGTAACCGTCGTTCCAGAAGGCACATACTACATCAACTCCTACTTTGCTGCTGGCACAGTCGCTGCTGGTGTCTACAAATCCGATGAGAACAATGTATACAACAGTTACTTCGTTGGTGTAAAGACCCCTGGAACTTTGACCTTTACTTCACCATACTATATGCTTGTTGATGGCACGGTTACCATTAAGAACGATAACGGCAAGTGCAGCATCGAGGTCAACGCGCTCAACTCGAAGCAATTCCAAGCGCATATCTACTATACCGGTAAACTCATCAAAGTAGCCGACACCTCCACCGACTCCACCGACAATACTGACAACACTGATAATACCGGCAATTCCGACAACACCGATAATACCGGTAATTCCGACAACACCACAACCGCTTCCACCGCTCCAAAACGCGCCATCCTTAGATAATAAGTAACCGCGCAAATAAGAGCGAATAAAGCAAAAAAAATAAAAGCGCAAAACGCAGAAAAAATAAAAGCGCAAAAAATAAAAGCGCAAAAAAATAAAAGCGCAAAACGCAAAAGATATAAGCGGCAAGGCGCAAACAAAAGATAGGCTGCCAAAACGGCAGCCTATCTTTTTTGCCTATTGAAACCACGATTGTGCATACCACGATTGTGCATACAACAATTGTTGAGACAAAATTGTGGAGACAAAAATTGTGGAGACGACACGCCCTTGGGGACGCGGGCGCCTCGCCCGCGGGGAATTACGCCGTAGAGACGGTATTCCATACCATTTCTCATAGGGAATGATGCTGCG
>CAVJQD010000130.1:0-5156 GCA_963651555.1 uncultured Clostridium sp.
CTTTCATTTTTTGGAGGCACATCCCTTTATTTACTGAGGATAAGAGAGTTTTTTTACCTGATTCGGAAGTTTACCGGACACCAATAATATTTTTTTTGGGATGTTCTAAAAATTACTTTTGAGATGATTTGTGATTTTTTATTTAGTAGATGGTTGGCTTGAACGAAGGAGCAATGCGAGCATTGTGACTGAGTGAAAGTCAAGCAGATACAAATAAAAACCACAAAGCGCTCAAAAAGTGGAGAAACATCCTAATTAGAAGCAAAATATCGAAATGTGGAATTTTTAGAACATCCCTTTTGATTGAATAGGTGTATATTTGTGTATATGAAAACAAAGCAGTACTTTTGTGCAGTTTTTTACGTAAGAAACTGCACAAAATGGACTGCATCAAAGCATGAAGAACGGTACTAAAAGTCATATCATCAACTACATCAACCGACTGAAAACCAATAAGGTATTCACAGCCAATACGTTTGCCGATGAGCATATCTCGGCGGGCGCAGCACGCATGGTGTTGGAACGCATGGTGTCGGAAGGTAAGATACGTAAGTTAGACAAGGGTCGTTATTACAAGCCGGAGCAGTCTATGTTTGGCGAGATTGCACCATCGGTAGAAGATGTGATAACCGACCTTGTTGAGAGCAATACCCATCAGCCCATCGGTTATCTCACCGGCACTATCGCTTTCAATCAACTGGGGTTGACGACGCAAATAAGTGCACAGATACAGATAGGCGTGCGCAAATATCGTCGCCCGATGAAACGTGGCCAGTACACCATCTCCTTTGTCCATCAGCCGAACGCCATCACACGAGAGAATATCGGTCTGTTGCGGCTATTAGATGCCCTCCGGTTCTTCCGTGAGATACCGGCAACAGCCCCTAATGATGTGGTGGCACGAATGATTTACCTAATCGGGAAGTTAGAACCGGAACAGCAGCAGCGTATGATAGGTCTGGCATTGCACTATTCTCCGTATGTGCGAGCACTATTGGGGGCTATATTGGAGCATATCGGTGTAGGTGAAGAGCAAACCCAAACGCTACGACACTCCCTGAATGACCTGACGCACTATGCACTACCGATTTCACCGGAGACCCTCCCAACCCTGTCTAATTGGAATATACGATGAGTGAGTTACATGAGAATAGGGTACTCTTCCGTCAAGTCGTGGCAGCCACGGCACAAACACTGAATATAGACCGTCTCTTTGTAGAGAAAGACTATTGGATTACACGGTCGTTGTCTCTGTTGGCGCGCAGTCCGTATTGCGCCGACATGGTTTTCAAAGGTGGCACCTCGTTAAGTAAGGCCTACGGACTGACCCACCGCTTCTCGGAGGATATAGATATTGCCGTAGTCAATGCCGACCGTTATTCACAGAATCAGTTGAAACGGTTGATACATCGCGCTGCACATGTGATGAGTGAAGGACTGGAAGAGGTCGTAGATGACCCTATCACGCGCAAGACATCGGCATACTACAAGCAATTGTACATCTTCCCAACTACGATAAATATCAAAGGCTCGTTACCTATTCGACAAGGGCAGATACTATTGGAGATTAACTCGTTTGGTAATCCTATCCCCTTTGTGTCGGTCGAGATACAGAGTTTCATCACGGAGTTCCTGCAGACGCAAGCGTCATTCCGAACTATCATAGAAGACTACGCTATGCAGCCGTTCACCGTCCAAGTGTTGGATATACGGCGCACAATGCTTGAGAAAACCATCTCCCTGTTGCGGTTCTCTTTTGCGCAGGACATCAAAGAGTTGGCAACTAAGATACGCCACTTCTACGACTTGTATTTCTTAGTGAACGATGCGGAGTGTGCTGCATACTTACATTCCGACCTATTCCGTCAGGAGTTTGTGGAACTATATGCGCACGATCAAGCGTCTTTTGACCGTCCGCAGGGTTGGAAGGACCAACCGTATATAACGTCGCCCTTGCTCACGCATTTCGATGTCGTGTGGCAGAGCCTGCGTAACACGTATGAGACCGACATCCCGCCGTTGGTATATATCAGACCTATCCCCGCGGCAGATAAAGTAGCAGATGCCTTTTTACATATTGCGCAAGTGCTTAGAAGTTTATAAAGAGGGTGACGCTTCGCACGTTAGTGGTTGCACGTTGGGGATTTCATGTTGGTGTCTTTGTGTTAGTGGTCGCACGATACTTGTTCCCTTTTGGTACAATTCTTGAAGGTCATTGTCTAAAAACGTACATCTATGTCTCTTTCTCTCATGATGCTTACGGCTGCTGTGATATTGGCTATACTGATTGCCTTGTTCACTCATTTTGTGTGGCTTGTCTGGGTTCTGCTTGCTTTGTTTGGCGTGTGTACACGACCGGTGTATGCGCCATTTGGTTGGACGACTTTGGCACTAATCATCGTCCTTTGGTTGGTGTTGGCTTATGGCTATTTTGTGGGGCGATTCCAGTTGCAGGTGGTTGAGACACCGTACCATAATTCCACGCTGCCACCTTCTTTCGATGGATATAAGATAGTGCAGATAAGCGATTTGCACTTGTCTACTTTCGATGATCGACCCAGCGCTTTGCAGCGTGTGGTCGATACTGTCAATGCCCAACATCCCGATCTGATCTGTTTTACTGGCGATCTGGTGACGATGGGTGTTGCTGAGGCTGTTCCGTACGCCTCTATCTTGCGACAGTTGCATGGTCGAGATGGTGTGGTGAGCGTGCTGGGCAATCACGATTTCATGATCTATACTCGCTTAACGCCGGAAGAGCAAGCCGCCGAGGTGGAGCGATTAGTCGCTTTCGAGCAGAATGAATTGGGTTGGGAGGTCTTGCGCAATGATCATTGTTCGATATGTCGTGATGGCGACACATTGTCGGTGTTGGGCGTGGACAACTCCTCGTGTGGCAATGAAGGGTTTCGTACTATCCACCGTGGCGATCTGTCTCGGGCTATGCAGGGCACTTCCGGATCCCGTGTCTTGCTCTCGCACGATCCCACTCATTGGCGTGCCGAGGTGATACCTAAGACAGATATCCCTTTGACGCTGAGTGGGCATACCCATTCGGGGCAGATACGATTGTTGGGTATACCGCTTTCGAGCATGTCGTTCCGAGAAAACGCAGGTTGGTACTCCGAAAACAAAGGTTCGAGCGCAGCGAATGAATCGGAGCCGGTGGCTATAGAGCAAACCGATACTATTGTACAGTCGCTCTATGTCAATTCTGGCATCGGTTGTACTCTCCCCATTCGTCTATTCTGTCCCAGTGAAATCACGGTGATTACGCTCCGAAGATAACTCGGTTTGCTGTGCATACGATGATTACATGGTGGTTGTTTTAGTTGGAGGCTTTGAGGAATGCTTGGTGCTCTTGTTGTGCTTTGTCCTCATAGTGGTAGAATAGGGATTTGGTGATGTCAAAATAAATGTATAACTTTGCAGCGTCTCTGCAAGTGCGTTATAACCAACGCTTGCCGAGATGACTGATAGTTCGTGTTAAACTGATATCAACATACTAATCATGAGAAAACTATTCTTTTTGTTGGCAGGGATTGCATGCACCCTCCTGTCCTTCGCTCAGACCAATCAGGTGGTCTGGAACAACGGTCGTGTACAGTTTGCACAACCCATCGCCAGTATTGACAGCCTCACCTTCACCGGAAAGGTTGCCGAGAGCGACACCCTGCATCTCATTCTGCCGAGGTCAACACAACAAGGGGTACAAGACCCGACAACCGTTACCCAAACATCTGCACAGACCAACCAAGTTGTTTGGAACAACGGGCGTGTTCAGTTCGCAACGCCCTTTGCCAATATAGATAGTCTCACCTATTTGGGTAATGTAGAGGAGAGTGATACTTTACATTTTATCCTTCCACGCGCTGTTCACGACACCGTCTATATTCATGATTGTGACTTATCTCCTGATGGAGTGCTCGCCGTTGACCTCGGTCTGCCAAGTGGCATCAAATGGGCATCGTGCAATGTCGGAGCAAAGACACCTGAAGGTTATGGCAAATATTTTGCATGGGGTGAAGTAAGTAGGAAAAAGGACTATTCATGGTCTACTTACAAGTATGCCAATGGTAGTAACACCACACTCACGAGGTATTGCAATGATACTACTTATGGGAATAATGGCTTCACGGATGGCGAGAGCACGTTAGAAAAAGGGGACGATGCTGCTCTATTGAATTGGGGGTTGGCATGGCGTATGCCGACAGAGGCAGAATGGAGTGAACTTCTTTCCAACTGCACATGGACGTGGACGACACAAAATAATGTCAATGGTTACTTAGTAACAAGTAAGACGAATAGCAACTCTATCTTTCTGCCCGCTGCGGGTCAATACCGCGATAGGAAGCTCCTCAATGCGGGTTCGTACGGCTACTACTGGTCCTCGTCCATCAGCTCGGACGTTCCGTACTACGCATGGCGTGTCCTCCTCTCTCCGACCTCCTATGCAGGGGAAGGCAGCTATCGCTACCGCGGGAACTCTGTTCGCCCCGTCTGCCAGTAGAACACTCATAGCGTGTGAATGCGCTGAAGACCTATTCTGCTGTTATAATGTGAACTTACGATTGCCCGATTGGTCATGCTTCGCAATGTGGAGACGATGATTGTGGAGACGATGGATGTGGAGACGTGAAGCGAAGGCAGGTGCGCAAGCACTGAGTCTGCCCGAGCGAGTGAAGTCCAGTGGACTGAACAAGAATACCTTATCGAGCCCTCGTGTCGTTCGGGCGGCAACGCCCGATTGAGTATGCGATGTATTTATACATTGTATGGTATCTTCATTCATTATCCACTTTCTCCAAGTCTTGCGACTTGAACGACACGAGGGCGTGTCGTCTCCACAATAATCAAGTCTTGCGACTTGAACGACACGAGGGCGTGTCGTCTCCACAATAAACAAGTCTTACGACTTGAACGACACGAGGGCGTGTCGTCTCCACAATAAACAAGTCTTACGACTTGAACGACACGAGGGCGTGTCGTCTCCACAATAAACAAGTCTTACGACTTGAACGACACGAGGGCGTGTCGTCTCCACAATAAACAAGTCTTACGACTTGAACGACACGAGGGCGTGTCGTCTCCACAATAAACAAGTCTTACGACTTGAACGACACGAGGGCGTGTCGTCTCCACAATAAACAAGTCTT
>CAVJQD010000131.1:0-4950 GCA_963651555.1 uncultured Clostridium sp.
CTACCGCAACCTCCTCCTCTCCTTCCCCAAACCCGAATAACCCAACCCATAACCCATCCGCCCTATTCGCCCTATAAGCCCTATCCGCCTTATTCGCCCTCTATTGTCAACGATATAATACATCATACATAAAAACTCATGTACACTCCTCCCTTTCATATCACCGACGCCATCCTGCATCTCGTAGCGGATATCTCTGAGCAGGTGGGGGCGCTCAATGCACAGTTAGGCGAACAGGCACCGCCACCCCTGCTGCGCAAAGAGAACCGCATACGAACTATCCACTCCTCTCTCGCCATTGAGCATAATAGTCTCACATTGCAACAAGTGACCGACATCGTCAATGGCAAGCATGTGCTCGGTGCACCCAACGAGATTGCCGAAGTGAAGAACGCCATACAGGCCTATCAACTCCTGCAGGATATCGACCCGCTCAACGAACAAGACCTCCTGAGAGCACACCGACTGATGATGACAGACCTCGTACCCAAAGCAGGGCAATACCGAACCGATTCCGTGGGCGTCTTCGATGGTGAACGATGCATTCACCTCGCACCTCCCTATACACGCGTGCCCGAACTGATGGGCAACCTCTTCCAGTGGCTCCACGACACCACCACACACCCGCTCATCAGCAGTTGCGTCTTCCACTACGAGTTCGAGTTCATTCACCCATTCATGGACGGTAACGGACGGATGGGACGATACTGGCAGACCGCGCTCCTCAGCCGATGGAAAGGTATCTTTGCTTGGCTACCGGTGGAGACCATCGTCAAAGCACACCAACCAGAATACTACCAAGCCATCGCTAAGGCCGACCAACAGGGCGACAGCACCATCTTCATCCTCTTTATGCTACAATGCCTACTCGACAGCGTCAACGACGAGAAACAACGACAAGAAGTAGCAGGTAAAGTAGCAGGTAAAGTAGCGGATAAAGTAGCGGATAAAGTAGCGGATAAAATCACAACGGAAGATAAGATATTGCAACTACTCAAGAACACACCCCAACTCACCATTCCTGAGATGATGCAACAACTACAGATGTCGGATAGCGGTGTGCGAAAAGTGCTAAACAAATTACAGCAAACTGGACGCCTTACACGCCATGGCGCAAAAAAAACAGGCTTCTGGCAAGTAAAAGATAACTAACCAACTATATTGTCCACTATCCCCTCTATTATCCACTATAACCCAACCCATAACCCATCCGCCCTATGAGCCCTATAAGCCCTATCCGCCCTATTAGCCCTATAAAATCCCCCTCCCTTCAGGGAGGGGTTAGGGGTAGGCTTTCTATTCCCATGAGCCCTATTCGCCCTATAAGTCCTATTATAAATCAAATCGCCCTATGAACACCGACCTAATAGCCCAAACACCCAACCTCACCGTCGTAGCCGAATACACCCCGCACGCTGCACAAGACGGCGCCTACCAGTCCGAAGCACAGATGGAAGCACAACTCATCAGCCAACTATGCGAACAGGGCTACCAGAAAGCCAACATCACCACCGAGCAGGAGATGATTGCCAACCTCCGCGTCCAACTCGAAGCCCTCAACGACTTCCACTTCACCGACGACGAGTGGCAACGCTTCTTCGCCTCCGAACTGGCAAACCCCAACATGGGCATCGTGGAGAAGACACGACTACTGCAAGACGGCGACACACGCATCGCCTTCACACTACACGACGGCACCACACGCAATATCCTCCTCCTCGACAAGACCCGCCCACACCGCAATATCCTACAAGTCACCCACCAAGTCCAACAAGGAAAAGAAACGCCCTATGAGCCCCATTCGCCCTATAAGCCCTATTCGCCCTATGAGACTCCAGCCCCCCATTCCCACCGCTACGACATCACCATCCTCGTCAATGGTCTACCACTCGTCCACATCGAACTCAAGAAACGAGGCGTAGACCTACGAGAAGCCTTCAACCAGATAAAACGATACAACCGAGACTCCTTCTGGGCGGGCGCTGGACTATACGAATACGCACAACTATTCGTCATCTCCAACGGCACACTGACCAAATACTACTCGAACACCACACGAGAGAAACATCTCCAGAAACAGGAACAGCAGGGCCACCAACGCCGAGGCAAAGTGACAAGCAACTCCTTCGAGTTCACCTCCTATTGGGCTACCAGTCGCAACCAGCGACTATGCGACATAGAGGACTTCACCCGCACCTTCCTGCAACGACAGACCCTACTCAATATCCTCTGCCGCTACTGTATCTTCAACACCGACAACGACCTGCTCGTGATGCGACCCTACCAGATAGCCGCCACCGAGGCCATCCTGCAACGCATAGAAGGCAGCACCAACCTACACCAAGAAGGCACCAAAGAGGCTGGAGGATATATCTGGCATACCACCGGTAGCGGCAAGACACTCACTTCCTTCAAGACCGCCCAACTATGCAGCCAACGAGAAGGCATCGACAAAGTGCTGTTCGTTGTCGACCGTAAAGACCTCGACTACCAGACAATGAAAGAGTACAACCGCTTCCAGAAAGGGGCCGCCGACTCCACCAAAGACACACGAGAACTGCAACACGCACTCGAGAACCCAAACGCACATATCATCATCACCACCATACAGAAACTGTCCATCTTCATACAGAAACACCCGACACACGCCGTCTATACACAACATGTGGTGATGATATTCGACGAGTGCCACCGCTCACAGTTCGGCGAGATGCACCACGACATCGTCCGGAAATTCAAACGATACCACCTCTTCGGATTCACCGGCACACCTATCTTCCCTAAGAACGCTATGGGCGGTAGTAAGTTTGCCGACGCCATGACCACCGCCCAGACCTTCGGCGACTGCCTACACGCCTACACCATCGTATCCGCCATCCGTGACCAGAATGTACTGCCCTTCCGTATCGACTACATCTCCACCATGCAGATGCGCCAAGAGGTAGAGGAGAAACAGGTGGAAGCCATAGCCGGCAAGCGTGAACTGCTCAGCCCAGAACGCATCAGCGGCATCGTGCGATATACCCTCGACAACTATGCCAAGAAGACCAAACAGACCGAGCACTACACCCACCACGGAGCCAGCCTCATGGGATTCAACTCCATCTTCTGCTGCGAGTCGATAGACGCTGCCAAGGCCTACTATGCCGAGTTCCAACGCCAACAAGCCGACACACCCGCTGCCCAACGACTCCGCATAGCGATGATATACAGTTATGCCGCCAACGGTGCCGACCCCGACGAGAACGGATTCTACGCCGACGAGAACTCCGACAGTGCCGCTGCATTAGCCAAACCCGACCGGGACGCTCTCGATGCCGCCATAGCCGACTATAACCGTATGTTCCTGACGAACTTCTCCACCGACGGCGACGGATTCCAGAACTACTACAAAGATGTGAGCCAACGCATGAAGGAACGGCAACTCGATATGCTCATCGTCGTCAACATGTTCCTCACCGGCTTCGATGCCACCACACTCAATACCCTGTGGGTGGACAAGAACCTGCGCATGCACGGACTGCTACAAGCCTACAGCCGCACCAATCGTATCCTCAACTCTGTGAAGACCTTCGGAAACATTGTCTGCTTCCGCAATCTCGCAGAAGCCACCGACGAAGCCATCGCCCTCTTTGGCGACGAGAAAGCCGGAGGCGTCGTCATACTGCGACCCTTCAACGACTATATGTACGGCTACGACCTCGAAGACAAGCACTATGCCGGTTATGTCGAACTCATCTCTGCCATCGAGACGATGTCTATCTTCGAGCACGGACTGCAATCCGAACAAGACGAACGAGAGTTCATACGACTCTTCAGCGCACTGCTGCGCGTGCAGAATGTACTCGCCTGCTTCGACCAGTTCTACGACGCCAACGCCGAGCGAATCTCCGACCGACAACTCGCCAACTACAAGAGCCTCTACCTCGACCTGCGGGACAAATACCGCCGACCCTCTGCCGATGCCGAAGACATACACGACGACATCACCTTCGAGATAGAACTCATCAAGCAAGTGGAGATCAACATCGCCTATATCCTGCGTGAAGTAGAACGCTTGCACGACCAAAACACGCAGGACAAAGAGATAGAGATACAGCGCATACTCGAACAAGTGGATGCCGCACCCGACCTCCGTGACAAACGAGACCTCATCGAAGCCTTCATCCGCCGATATGATGCAAACAACCAAGACATCCT
This sequence comes from uncultured Clostridium sp., assembly GCA_963651555.1. GTDB lineage: Bacteria > Bacteroidota > Bacteroidia > Bacteroidales > Paludibacteraceae > Colicola. The sequence continues at coordinate 4,201 of CAVJQD010000131.1, forward strand.
ATCATCCCCCTTCGAAGGAGGACAGAGGGAATCTGACGTCGACTCCGACTGGCAAACCTACATCCACAACGCACAAAAACAAGAACTGGAACGCATCATAGAGGAAGAGAACTTGCAGAAAGAGCCCACCTACGAATATATGCGCAAAGCCTTCCAAAACGGATATGTCGACCCGTACGGAACAGAGATTGTGCAACTCCTGCCACCCACCTCTCGCTCCTTCTTCGCCAAACCAACCAACAAGAAAGAAGATAGATCCAACAAAAATACCTCCGACCAAGCAACCAAGCAACCATCCGACCAATCCACCAAGACAGGATCAGACCGAGCCACCAAGCAATCATCCGACCAATCCACCAAGACAGGATCAGACCAATCCACCAAGCAATCATCCGACCAATCCACCAAGACAGGATCAGACCGAGCCAAGAAAAAGGCGACAGTAGTGGAAAAACTAAAAGCCTTCTTCCAACGCTTCTACGAAATCTCCACCTCCCTCTACACAAAATAGTCTATTGTCCACTAGTTTCCACTAGTTTCCACTAGATTCCACTAGTTCCCACTAGTCCCCCCCCCCATCCCGTAGAGACGGTATTCCATACCGCCTCTCAGTCCTCTCCGCCCTATAAGCCCTATAACCTCCGACCATGCTACGCTTGTGGAGACGTGAAGCTCAGGCAGGTGCGAAGCAATGAGTGCCTGAGCGAGTGAAGTCCAGTGGACTGAACAAGAATACCGTGTCGAGCCCTC
>CAVJQD010000132.1:0-4863 GCA_963651555.1 uncultured Clostridium sp.
ACATACTCTGCCCATCAAAGGAGAATATTTGGCTAATATTTGACAATATTTGTTCCATAACAATTATGAGTAGTTGTTGTTGACAATGTTTTTAATGGTCCTTTAATGGGCGTTAATGGAGTACATTTTTTTTAGATTTTTTTGACCACGTATATTTGGACATACCCTGCCCATCAAAGGAGAATATTTGGCTAATATTTGACAATATTTGTTTCCAAACCTTTACGTCAATTCATGCTAATACGGCGTTAGCCGTCCGTTTATAAGTCTGTCAGCGCAGCGGTCCGTTATTCTTTTTTGATAATTGTTTTAGGCTCTTTTTTTTAGATTTTTTTGACCACGTATATTTGGACATACTCTGCCCATCAAAGGAGAATATTTGGCTAATATTTGACAATATTTGTTCATAACAATTATGAGTAGTTGTTGTTGACAATGTTTTTAATGGTCCTTTAATGGACTTTAATGGAGAATACCTCTTGCCGTTTCCAAACAAATTAACTATCTTTGCAACGGATAATTTTTGCCCAAAGCAAGAGGGTGATAAATGGCAAGAAAACAGGCACTTAGCATGAAAATACTCTTCACAACTCGCTTACCCAGAGAGGGTTTCGCTTCTCTCGATATCATCGATAGCGAACTCGTTATCCCTTCTTCACCTTATTTCTCCGTTGGTGAGTTGATGCAACTTCTGCCACAAGCCGATATCCTTGTCTCCACGTTCGACTATACTATCACGCCCACAATGATTGCCGCAGCATCTCGACTGCGACTCATAACCAACTTTGGCGTCGGCTTCAACAATATCGACCTCTATGCCTGCCGTGAGCATGGTATCCGTGTGACCAATACACCCTTACCCGTCATCGAACCCACTGCCGAACTAACCTTTGCGCTAATGATATGCGTGGCACGGCGAGTTGCAGAGTTCGACCAACGGCTCAAAGACAATACCGCCGAGCCTTTTGGCGTGATGAACAACCTCTCTCACTCGCTCTATGGCAAGACCCTCGGTATCATCGGCATGGGACGCATCGGGCAAGCACTTGCCCGAAGAGCCATCGCCAGTGGAATGCATGTTATCTACCACAACCGACACCGCCTATCCCAAGAGATAGAACAGCGATACGATGCCCAATACGTAGAGAAGGATACTCTACTCCGCACTGCCGACTATGTGTCACTCAACCTACCATATACGCCAGAGGTACATCATCTTATCGGTAAACACGAACTGCAGATAATGAAGCCTACCGCCTATCTCATCAATACTGCACGAGGAGCACATATCGACGAAGCCGCACTCGTGGAGGCTCTAAAAGAAAAACAGATAGCAGGCGCAGCGATGGATGTATACGAACACGAACCCGAGATAACACCCGCATTCCGAGAGATGCATAATGTAGTCCTCTCGCCGCATACCGGCACCGGCACTTGGGAAGGACGAATCGATATGTGCCACAATGTCTGCGATAACCTCCTCGCCTTCACCCGCAACGAAACAGACAAAATGAATATCGTACTATAACGGCTATGAACATATATAAACTGCTCAAACAATATGCACATTTAGGTGGCGGCAATACCAGACTATTTGGATTGTGGGTACTGCACATCCTACACCGACGCTATATCGGTGTGTTCATCGACCCTATCTTAGGTTGCAACTATCGCTGCCAGATGTGCTATTTCAGCAATGAGGAGACACGACGCACCAAACATGGGCGATTGACCGAGGAACAGATAAACAATGTAGCAAAAACCTTGTTTCCTCGTACCCTCAAACTGCAGATAGGCTGCGGAGCAGAACCGAGTATCGACATGCAAGGCACACTGCAATTGGTGAAACTAGGTATGCAATATAAGGTGTCATATATATCGGTAACAAGCAATGGCGTACTATTGACTTACGACAAACTGCAGGAATTAGTTCGTGCCGGATTAGATGAACTGACCATCTCATTGCATGGCATACACCGTGACACCTATACGAAGTTAATGGGTCCAACCAGCAACTACGATGCGTTCTTAGACCTACTGCAGAGTATCAAATGGATAAAAGAACAATATCCCAAGTTCATGGTGCGCATCAACTACACCATGAATGCCGATAATGTAGATGAGTTATCCGACTTTGATACACTCTTCCACGACATACCCATCAATGTATTACAATTGCGCCCTATACGCGAGTTAGACGGTTCGGCCTATCAGAACTTCGACTTGACCCACGTATCGGAATGCATAGAGACGGTTGTGCGACCACTGGCAGAACGATGCAGAGAAAAAGGTACTATTGTGCTCTTCCCCGAGAAACTAAACATAGAACGATTCGAGAAGAAAAGCACTACAGATTATAAGGACAGAATGGTAACCAATTTTGTATATCAGAGCATTAACGCACAGAACTATGAGAATCATGATATACACTTCGATACCGAAGACTATTCCGACTATTGCCACCGAGTACATGTTGGTTGGCAGATACTGAAAGCACTATTCTCACATACCAAAGAACAAGATACTGCCTTGTCCAACCCTTTAAACTACGATATACAATAACTCAATTAACTAATACTAAACAATACAATGAATATCACCGACCGTTTTTTGAAGTATGTCAGTTTCTGTACTACTTCCGATGAAGAGACCAACATGACCCCATCTACACCAGGACAGATGGAGTTTGCACAGTATCTGCAATCTGAACTCAAACAGATTGGTATGCAGGAAGTTACTCTCGACAACAATGGCTATATCATGGCGACACTGCCTGCCAACATGGAGGGCAAGCCGACCATTGGTTTTATCGCTCATATCGACACATCGCCCGACGCCAGCGGCAAGCACATACAGCCGCGTATCGTCAAAGACTATGACGGCAAGGACATCGTGTTGAACGAAGCCGAGAATATCGTCCTCGAGACCGCCAAATACCCAGAGATACTGCGCTACAAAGGTCAAGACATCATCGTCACCAACGGCAAGACACTGCTGGGTGCAGACGATAAAGCCGGTATCGCCGAGATAGTCAGTGCGTGCGAGTACCTTATCCAGCACCCCGAAATCAAGCACGGTAAGATACGAGTAGGTTTCACACCCGATGAGGAGATAGGACAAGGTGCCGACCACTTCGATGTCAAGAAGTTCGGTAGCGATTTCGCCTATACGATGGACGGCGGAGCAGTAGGTGAACTCGAGTTCGAGAACTTCAATGCCGCCTCCTGTAAGATACATATCCATGGTGTCAATGTACACCCGGGTTATGGTTACCACAAGATGCAGAACTCCATGCGTATCGCTTTCCAATTGGCAGTGATGTTACCTCGTTGGGAGACCCCCGAGCATACCGAAGGTTACGAGGGCTTCTACCATCTCGTAGGCATGAACGGTACCGTAGAAGAGACAACCCTGAGTTATATCATCCGTGACCACGACCGTGCCCGTTTCGAGAGCCGCAAGCGTGAGATGGAGCACCTTGTCCGTAAGGTCAACCGTGAATACGGCGAGGGTACGGCAGAGATAGAGATACGCGACCAATACTACAACATGCGCGAGAAAGTAGAACCCGTCATGCATATCGTCACCCTCGTCGAAGAGGCAATGAAGGAAGTCGGAGTAGTACCTAAGGTACAACCTATCCGTGGCGGTACCGACGGTGCACGCCTCTCTTTCGAAGGACTACCCTGCCCGAACATCTTCGCCGGCGGCGAGAACTTCCACAGCCGCTTCGAGTATCTCCCTATCCCTTCTATGCAAAAAGCCATGGAAGTAATCCTCAAGATAGTAGAGCGTGTGTAATTCTGATAGCGACATCTCATAAAATATGAAAGGTGATACCATTGCATTATTGGACTTCTTGGAACCATCGAGAACTCGTTTTATAATACCTTTATATCAACGGAACTACGACTGGAAAGAAGAACATTGTCGACAATTACTCACAGATATAGTACGTATTCATAAAGATAATGTAGAAAGTCATTTCTTTGGTAGTATTGTAACACGCATGGAAACGATGTCCTCAAAGAATATCTTGATTATTGATGGACAGCAACGTATTACAACTATTACATTATTAATGGCTGCTCTTGTAAAAGCCTATAAAGATGGAAGAATCCAATGTGCTGATGTATCTAAGTATGAGATTATATGGGAGGATTATCTTTACGAGAAACATTTCGAGGGCAGACATTTCAAACTGCAGCCCATTGAAAAAGACTGTATAGCACTAGATGCCATTTTAGATGATAAACCTCTCATTGCAGATAGCCATATAACGACAAACTATCAGCTATTCTATAATTGGATCATCTCATGTAATCTCACATTAGATAACATCTATGATGCCATTAGTAAACTAATTGTCATAGATATTCGATTAGATGGGAAAGACGACCCTCAATTAATATTTGAGAGTATTAACTCAACAGGATTGGAATTAAGTGAGGCAGATAAAATACGCAACTATTTTCTGATGTCTCTATCTGCGGCTAACCAAGAGAAGTATTACAAAGAATATTGGAACCCCATTGAGGAATGTACAAGCTACAATCCGACAATGTTCATCCGTGACTATTTAACTCTACAAAAGAAGAAGATAGCCACAGAGGGTAAACTATATCAAGAGTTCAAGGCATATATTACTCAAGGCGGACTTAACAAGTTGTTGGTATTGCAAGACATGCTCCCTTATGCAAGAGAGTATCAAAAGGTTATCACTGCCAACGCTGGTAGCAAAGCTCTCAATCGTAAACTACAAGAGCTCTGTACCTTAGACTCGACAATAGCGATGCCATTCTATATGTCATTTCTACTATATGCCGATACAAAAGAGATGTCCGATACTCAAAAATATGATGT
>CAVJQD010000133.1:0-4835 GCA_963651555.1 uncultured Clostridium sp.
CCACAAAGCACTCAAAAAGTGGAGAAACATCCCAATAAGTAACAAAATAACGAAACGTGGAATTTTTAGAACACCCCTAAACTCTATATGAAGGAGAACAAATTCATAAAACCCATCAGCGCAGTGGTGTTCATCATCATTGCAGTAGTATTCTTGTGGTTCTATCCCGAAGAAGAGAAGAAAAAAGAGACCTATTACTGCAACACCGGACAAGTATTCGGAACCTATTACACTATTCGCTACGAAGCAGAACAAGACTTAGAGAAAGAGATACTTGCCCGACTACAAGCCTTCGATGGTTCCATGTCGACCTTTAACGATACCTCTATCATCTCTCGCATCAACCGAAACGAGGAAGTGCAGTTAGACAAGTACTTCTTGGACATGTACAATACTGCCACAAAGGTATCGGAACTAACTCATGGAGCATTCGATATCACAGTAGCGCCACTTGTCAACGCATGGGGTTTTGGCTTCAAGAAGCAAGAACAAGTATCAGATGCCGTTATCGATAGCCTAAAGCAGTTAGTAGGCTACGAGAAGATTTCCGTATTTGATAATCGTCTATGGAAAAACAATGAGCGTATCATGTTAGACGCCAGCGCAATAGCCAAAGGACAAGGATGCGATGTAGTGGCTGCCCTATTAGCAGAGAAGGGTTGCAAGAACTATCTCGTTGACATAGGCGGCGAAGTGGTATGCCAAGGACTAAACGACAAAAGCAAGCAATGGCGTATTGGTATCACCAAACCTGTTGACGACCCTACTGGTCAACAAGAAGAGATTCAAGAAGTGGTATCTGCATCAGCCTTATGTATGGCCACCTCAGGCAACTATCGGCAGTTCTATTACGATAACGGAGTCCGCCGTTCCCACACGATAGACCCTCGAACAGGCTACCCTGTAGAGCACAGTCTACTAAGCGCCACCATCATAGCCCCCAGTTGTATGGAAGCCGATGCTCTCGCAACAGCATGCATGGTCATAGGCACCGACAGTGCACTAACCCTAATCGAAGACCTACCCAGCACCGAGTGCTATCTCATTTATGCAGATAGCGACAGCCTTCATGTAGCACAGAGTACAGGTATGGCAAGGTTTTTGTAAAAAGATTTGGCAGACAAGAATAATAGTCGTACCTTTGCAGTTCGATTTATAGCATGCGTAATAAGGTTTTTTGGATAGTAGGTATATGTCTGTTGCTCACCGGCTGTGGGGAGTATCAGAAACTGTTGAAGTCGAATGACCCTGAGTTGAAATACACAAAAGCAATAGAGTATTTCAATGCAGGCGACTTTGTGCGTGCACAGACTCTATTCGACGATATAACCCCCTATTACAAAGGAACAGAGCGCAGCGAGGAGTTGTTGAACTACTTAGCACGCTGCTATGTAGGCGAGAAAGACTATGCTGGGGCATGTGAATACTATAAAGCATATATACGCAATTACCCAAAAGGTCACTTTATACTGGAAGCACGCTACATGGTAGGGCATTGCTACTACTTAGACTCGCCCGATGCACGACTCGACCAAGAACAGACAAACTTAGCAATAGAGTACTTGAACCAATTCATAGAACTCTACCCAGAAAGCGACTATGTAAACGATGCCGTGAAGGAAGTAAACGAGATGTACGATAAGTTGGCACAGAAGGAATACCTTTCCGCCAAACTATACTATAATCTCGGCACTTACTTAGGTAACAATTACTTGTCATGTATCATCACTGCCCAAAACGCACTGAAGAAGTACCCTGGTAATAGTTATCAGGAAGAACTGAACTGGTTGATACTGCAAGCCAAGTACCAAGAATGGGACAATAGTGTTGACGAACTGAAGGAAGAGCGCTTGCGTGATGCACAAGATGAGTGCTACAACTTCACCACCGAGTACCCCAACAGCAAACACAATAAGGCTGTTGAGCGTATCCAAGCATCACTCAACAAGCAAGCCAGCAAAGCCAATAAAGCAAACAAGACAAAGAAATAATATAAAAGACAAAAAGATATGGATTACAAGAATCTGAAAGCCCCACAAAGCACTATCACTCGTGACATGAGCGAGTTAGATGAGAAGGTGGGAAATGTGTATGAATGTGTAGAGATTATTGCAAAGAGAGCCAACGAAATCTCAGTAGAACTGAAGAAAGAATTGGATGCTAAGTTGCAAGACTTCACATTACCACAAGACAACATCGACGAGGTATTCGAGAACCGTGAGCAGATAGAAATCTCTCGTTCCTACGAAATGATGCCTAAGCCTACCCTATTGGCTACGCAAGAGTTTATCGAGGATAAGTTGAGCTATCGAATCGGTTCAAAAGACAAGGCTCTGTCGGAAGAGTAATGTTGGCTAACCAACATATTCTGGTAGGCATAACCGGCGGAATAGCCGCCTACAAGATACCCGAACTAATACGTTTGCTACGCAAAGCCGACGCATTAGTTCGAGTTGTTGTTACCCCTAACGCACTCGAGTTCGTAACACCCCTTACACTCGAGACGCTATCGGGCTACCCTATCTACTCCGATGTATTCTCTTCTCGCAATGCACACAGCACCGAACATATATCATTACCCGAATGGGCCGATATGTTCATCATTGCCCCCTGCACAGCCAATGTTATTGGTAAGATGGCAAACGGCATTGCCGATGATGCCCTTACTACCACTTTCCTTGCCACAGACAAACCCGTACTCATTGCGCCCGCAATGAACGAACGTATGTATCTTCACCCCGCCGTACAGCATAACCTTGAAGTACTGCGTAGTTGGAAGCACATACATGTAATGGATAGTCCTGCAGGAGAGTTAGCATGCGGCAGTATAGGACATGGACGAATGGCAGAACCATCTGATATTGTAGCATACGCCGACGAGATACTAACCACCAAAGACCTACAAGGCAAGCGAGTACTCATCACCGCTGGACCTACGCAAGAGAAGATTGACCCCGTAAGGTATATATCAAACTATTCAACTGGCAAGATGGGTTATGCCCTTGCCGACGAGTGCCGGAAACGAGGAGCAGAAGTGACCTTAGTATCAGGTCCAACCAACTTAAAGAAGCCCCAAGGTACCATCTCTGTAACCTCAGCAGAGGAGATGTACAATGCTTGCATGAAGCAGTTTGACCAAGCAGATATCATCATCCTTTGTGCTGCAGTAGCAGACTTTGCTCCTTCCAGCACAGCCCAGAACAAGATAAAGAGAGAGAAAGAGGACCTTACTCTACAGTTGCACCCTACGCAAGATATTGCTCGTGCTCTGGGTGAGAAGAAACGCAATAACCAACTGTTGATAGGCTTTGCACTCGAGACCGACCACGAAGAGGACAATGCCCTTGGCAAGATGCAACGCAAGCATCTGGATTATATTGTATTGAACTCTCTCCAAGAAGCCGGTGCAGGCTTTGGTTGTGATACAAACAAAGTGACTATCTTCTCTCAAAAAGGTGAGAAAGAGTCCCTACCTCTCGAGAGCAAGCAACGGGTAGCACACGATATCATTGACTTTATCCTCCGTGCAGAATGAGAAGCAGTATTGCTACATACCTCACAGCCTCGGTGCTGCTTGTCGGTATAGCAAGTTGCGCCAATCGAGGTATGGGACCACAAGGTGGACCTAAAGATGAAACACCTCCCAAAGTAATGGAAGAGACACCGGTTAACGGTAGTCTCAACTATAAAGGCAAGACCATACAGATTGTCTTCGACGAGTATATACAACTCGATAACATTGCAGACAACCTACTTATTTCACCCCCACAAAAGAAGGCACCCGAAGTAACAGGTGTAGGTAAGAAAGTGGTAGTACGCTTCGACGAAGACCTACAAGACAGCACTACCTATACCCTGCAATTCGGCAATGCCATCTGCGACAATAACGAGAAGAATATATTAGAAGGATACACCTTCAGTTTCTCAACAGGCGATATTATCGACAGTCTACAGATAAGCGGTCTAATGCTGAACGCCCGAGACCTAAACCCTATGAGTGGTATCTATGTAGGCGTACACACCAATCACAATGATAGCGCCTTCGAGAAACTACCCTTTGTTCGAATAGGTCGTACCAACAGTGTAGGCGAGTTCAATATCGCTAACCTGAAAGAGGGAACATATCGCCTCTTTGGTCTGCAAGACATGAGTAAAGATTATATGTGGCAAGTAGGCGAAGGACTTGCACTATGCGATAGTCTTATCACCCCAACAGTAGAGTTACAGTTGCAGAGCGACACTACATGGAAAGACTCTGTCACAGTAGATACCATCATTACAAAACTGCAACCCATATACGGTCCAAAAGATATTGTATTGATGTACTTTCAAGAGGACAAGCAAAGGCAATACTTTCAACGTGCAACACGAGAGCAACAGAACCACTTTACCCTCCGTTTTGGTGCGCCACAAGATAGCCTACCCACCATCACACCTATTGGTGAGGATTGGAGAGAGCACACCATCTGTCAATATAACAACACCAAAGACACTATCACCTATTGGCTAACCGATTCGGCAGTTATAAAAACGGATACATTAGAGTTTGTACTTACCTACATGAAGTCTGACTCAGTCTTTCAGTTGCAGGAACAGAGCGATACCGTTCGAGCAATATATAGAGCACCACGAATAAATGCGAAGAACAAGAATAAGAAAGAGACACAGCCGAGTACGGAACTAAAGTTGAAACATAATGCCAAGTCTCCATTCGAGATATATTCACCTATACGAATAACATCTGGAACACCTATTGCACAGTTCGTCAAAGACTCTATTCACTTATACGAAGTAATCGACTCTATTCACAAACCACTATCCTATACCATTGAGAC
>CAVJQD010000134.1:0-4826 GCA_963651555.1 uncultured Clostridium sp.
CTACTAAATAAAATTCCACAAATCATCTCAAAAGCAATTTTTAGAATATCCCTTATCTATTAATTTAATTTATTTACACCATGAAACGCGTTTACTTATCTTTGGTAGCAGCAAGCCTCAGCCTTGCTCTCTTTGCTACCGATTATAACGTGAATTCAGCTACCGCTGATACCGTTAAGATTACGACAGCAGGCACTCACCACCTCATCGGAGATGGAACACAGTGCAAGTATCTCATTCAAGTAGCCGAGGGGCTCGGCGATGTTACCCTGCTCTCATCGAATGTCAAAGTCTATCCCGAGACCAGCAAAGGCTCAGGTCTTGAGATTGGCAAGGGAACAAATGTTACCTTTAAGATAGATGGTACAAACCACTACCAAGGCAAGTCGGGTGGTGCAGGTATCCGTGTACTTGGTACTCTCAATGTTCAAAGCAATGGTGCTGCTACCGACTCTCTCTATACACAAGGTTCTGACGCTGCTGGTATAGGTGGACAGGAAAGCGATAGCGTAGGTGCTATTGTTATCAACTCTGGTAAAGTCTACTGCTATGGCACTGGTGCTTCTGCTTCTTTAGGTGCTGCTACAGGTAGTTCTTCCTATATGTCGGCTGTCACCATCAATGGCGGTCAAGTAACAGCTTACAACAATTCGAAAGGTTGCGCTATAGGTTGCGGGACAAGCAACTCAAAAGGTTTTGGCACGATAACCATCAATGGCGGTGTTATAAAAGCCACAACCAATGACCCAGCGGCTATCGGTACAAACTATAACATCTATTCCGGCGGTAAGATCTACATCAATGGCGGTACCATCTATGCTACCTCTGGCGGTCATGTAGCTGATATCGGTGAAGCTTATGCTTCTTCTATCGAAGAGATGGTCGTAACCGGTGGTGCAATCTATTGTTTAAAAACTGGTACAATCTCAACCAAAGCCGTTGATGGCAATGGTAATGCACTGAAAAAGTTCACAACTATTCTCAAATGTGTAAGTGAACCTACTCTTATTGAATATGGTACTATCACGGGCACAGGTTACTCTGTTACACTCGGAACTGACTATGGCATCAATGATGTTTATTCACAAGCCGATGGTACTGTATGTTTCTTCGTTCCTGAATATCCTGACGATGCTGTGGCTTCTATCAACACCAAGGCTATTGACCTCAATGCGGCTGTCAACATCACGGCTGCTGGCTCATATTCTGCTATTGGCACAGGCGTTGCTACCACCAATGGAATCAACATTGCAGGTGGACTTGGTAATGTCATACTCTACTTAGAGAATGTCAACATTACTGCTGCTACTGCTCTCAATATTGGTGCCGGTACGGTTGTCACCCTCATCCTCGATGGGGCTGAACTCAACGGAGCTGTTGTATGCAATGGCGAACTCGTTCTCAACGATGCTGCCATCAATGTGGTAGGTGACCTATCGGGCACTGGCAAACTGACCATCAATGGCGGTACACACTACTTCAAAGGTGCTAACACCATTAGCAATATCGTCATCAATGGCGGCAATGTTGAGACACGCAATGCGGCTGGCACTGTGGCTACATGGAGCAATGTAAAGAACAATGCGGGTACTGACCTCACACTCTTTGCGGCTAACTTTACGGCTAACAAGACGATCCGCAATGGTAATGTTACCGGTACGGGATATACCTTCGATTTAGCTACCAGTTATGGGGTTACCGACATGCATGCCAATGCCGCAGGGGAAGTATATCTCTACATTCCATCACCCGTGGCCGCCGATGCCGTAGCTACATTCAATACTTTGGTCACTATCCATACCGATGAGGTAACCGACATCAACATCACCGATGAAGGTAGATATCATATCATCGGTCAAGGTACAGCAAGTTCTTCGGTTCGCACTTCTTATCCTATCAATGTCGCAGCCGACATCGCTGGCGATGTAGATATCACAGTGGAAGATGTTTATATCAAACCATCAAGTAAAGGTAACGCATTCAATATTGGTGCCAACACCAATGTAATCCTACACCTTGTCAACGACAACCGCTTCGATGGACGCAGTTCTTCTGCAGGTATCAATGTCTTAGGTAACCTCACTATTGATGGGGAGGGTTCAGTCACTTGCACAGGCGATTGGGGACCTGGTATTGGTGCTGTAGCAGATGCGCACATGGGTAACATCACTATCAATGGTGGCGAAATAACAGCTACAACAAGTGGTAATTCAGCCGGCATTGGTGCAGGTCATAGCTCATATATGGGCAATATTACTATCAACGGTGGTTACATCGAGTCTACTGGTGTAACTTATGGAGCTGCTATCGGTAGTAGTATCTATGCAAAAGGTGCCAACAACGACACAGAAGATGCTATCATCGCTATTAATGGCGGTACTATCATTGCTCACAAAGGTTCTGGTCCTTGCGCAATAGGTCGTGGTACTTCATCTTCAAGCAAACTGAAGGTTATCATAAAGGGTGGTTCTATCTTCACCGATGGTGAGAGCATCGACCCTGCACCTAAGAATGCTATCGAAGAAGGCGACTCTGTCTTCCTCTTTGAAGCACAAGACGCAAACCACGTAATGGAACGTGTCTATGGCGGTCAAATAGGTTCTATTCAACTAGGCTCTGACTATGGGATGAACGATGTATACACCGATGCTGAAGGTAAGGTTTACTTCTATCTACCTCGCCAAGCAGAAGGTGTGGCAGTAGCACTTTCTTTCGCTGCTCCTGACGCGCCAACATCTGTAGAGAACATTGAGAACAATATCCGCGTCTTTGCTACTGACAATGCCATCCGCATTGAAGGTGCTGCAGGACTTGACATGAGTATCTACAACCTCAATGGACAGTTGGTAACCAGCAAGAACCTTTCAGGCTATGAGACCATAGCCCTCAACAGCGGACTCTACTTAGTGAAAGTAGGTAACGGTGTGGCTAAGGTTGTCATCCAATAATCCATCTTGTAGAGCAGAAGGAGTGTCAAGACTCCTTCTACTCTGCTTATTACTAACCCAATAAATAGCATTTATTATGAAGAAACATATTCTCATGCTCGCAGTCGCTGTCATGACACTCCCAGCTATGGCAGACTATAAAGCTGAATTCAATACCGAAGAAGCCACCGCTATCAACATCACCGAAGGTGGTCAATATCGTATCTACAACGATCTATTTTCACAAACAGGTGTACCTATCATCGTGAGCAACGACATTGCCGACACTGTCTTCATCACTCTCGAGGATGTCAACATCGTGCCCGACTCGGAAGGCAGTGCAATGGTTATTGGCGAGAACTCTATCGTAGTGCTCAACCTTGGTGGTACAGAGACTGAGACCGACCTCAAAGGCAAAGACACGGGGTGCGGCATCGAAGTCTTGGGCGACCTCATCATCAATGGCAACGACGACAACACCCTCTCTTGCAAAGGCGCTGGTCGTGCCGCTGCTATCGGAACAAATGGCAAGAGTGCGGCAGCAGGTAGTATCACTATCAATGGCGGTAACATCATTGCTAAGAGCGGTAGTGAGTCTGCTGGTATCGGTGCAAGCAATGCTGGACGACTTGGCGATATCACCATCAATGGCGGCTATGTACAAGCCATTGGTGGTGCTTACTCTTCCGCAATAGGCGGTTCATACGTCAGCAAGGGGACAGCTACTATCACCATCAATGGTGGTGTGGTAGAAGCACAAGCAGGTTACTATTGTAACGATTATTCAATTGGTCGCGGCAATGGCACTCACAGCGGCACCGTATCTGTTGTTATCTTAGGCGGTTCTATCATTGCAAAAGATAAAGACGGTAAATATGAAGGGACTACTGTGGGTAAGATCTACAACCCAACCAATAACAACGAAGATGTAGTTCTATTCACCTACACTCTTGCCGAGCATCCTAGTACGCTCATCACCGAAGGACATATAGGTACTCTGCAACTCGGTACTGACTATGGTATCAACGATGTCTATACCGATGAGAACGGCGTGCTTTATTTCTATCTGCCCGAATCTGCCAAAGGTAAAGAAGTAGTCATCAATGGTATCACTATCTCCGAAACAACTCCTGACCAAGGTGGCGAAGGCGAAGGTGGTGACGAAGGCGATGGCGATAAAGGTGATGGTGACAAAGACCCTGATGGTGAAGGCGTCATCAACACTTATGGCGAGCAAACCGATATCGACATCGTCAACACTGTCGATGGGATCATCATCAACAATACTGCAAATAACCTTGTCACTATCTGTGACCTTACAGGTAAAACAGTTCTTCAAAGCACTGTTAGCGACAATCAACCTATCACTCTTACGAAAGGTCTATATATTGTTCGTGTCAATTCGGTTGGTAACTTCAAATGCATCGTTAAATAACACACAACATGCACTTCTTTGCTCGCTTCGGCGAGCAAAGAAGTGTTCTATCTCAGCACATTCTGTAGCATCACTACTATGAAGAGCGTATTCACATACACACTAACACTTCTTCTCACTCTATCATTCATCGGGTGTCAACATTCGCAACACAACGATGAAGCAGGACATGCTTTCACCCCAGGACAATTCTGGTTCGACGAACAAAAGCAACTCATCAACGCACACGGGGGAGGAATACTCTATTACAATGACACCTACTATTGGTTTGGCGAATATAAGTCAGATACCACCAGCGCCGCTATGAACGGCGTAAGTTGCTATACCTCACAAGACCTTTATCACTGGAACTATCAAGGTATTGCCCTCAGCGTCTCTAAAGACACGAACAGTGACATTGCTGCAGGATGTATCCTCGAGCGGCCCAAAGTCATCTACAATAAAGCAAGTCACCTCTTTGTTAT
>CAVJQD010000135.1:0-4712 GCA_963651555.1 uncultured Clostridium sp.
TGGTCAAACGGGTCTGGCGACCCGAACGACACGGGGGCGTGTCGTCTCCACAATCGCAGCATGGTATTCTTGTTCAGCCCACTGGGCTTCACTCGCTCAGGCAGACTCAGTGCTTCGCACCTGCCTGAGCTTCACGTCTCCACAATCGTAGCATGGTCAAACGGGTCTTGCGACCCGAACGACACGAGGGCGTGTCGTCTCCACAATCGTAGGATTATTGTAGGGCTTCTTCATAATTAGACGACCTTTTATTTTGATGCGATTGTGGTGGAATTGTTTGTGGGAGTGACAGAGGGTCAAAGTGTGCAAATTTAAAGTTGGACTTTAAATTTGTGCAAGTTGAGTGCAGAATCGAATGTTCTCTTTGAGACGTTATTATATGACACGGGAAAGAACTCGGTAAGAGTCTTACAAAACAAAGGAGGGCTAGGGTAGTGCTAGGGTAGTGCTAGGGATATGGTAGGGATATGGTAGGGTTATACGCTCGGGATTTTCGGGGGTGATGTGGGAATGAGATGGGAGGGATGGGGGGATTGTAGGTTTGATATATTCTTTGTACCTTTGCCGTCAATAAGAAGTAAGAGGTTATGCGGAGAGTCATTTATGTCATAGTGCTGGTGGTTGCTGCGTGTGTATCGTGCAGTAGGCCGCCATTGAGAGTGGAGGAAGCATCGTCGGAAGCCGTGGCAATAGACGGCAGTCTCGACTCGTTGCAAGACACAGTATACCTGCAAGTTCTGCAGCCGATACAGGATTCATTGGAGAGACAGTTGGACATTCCTCTTGGTTATGCTCCGGAGGACTTGAAGGTGTATCGGCCTGAGTGCCCGTTGCTTAACTGGGCGACGGATGCGTTATACGACATGGCCATGCAAGTGACGGGTTCTCGGGTGGATTTTGCGGTGGTGAACATCTTTGGTCTGCGCACGGATTGGGGCAAGGGTGCCATCACTTTTCGGCAGGTGTTCGAGTTGATGCCGTTTGATAACAGGTTGGTTATCTTGACATTGACTGGGCAAGATGTGTTGGATCTCTGCGACTGCTTCGCCATGCGTGGCGGGGAGGGTATCTCGCGTACGCTTCGGATGCAGATGAAGGACGGGAAGGCGGTCAATGTTCGTCTCAACGGGGAAGCAATAGACCCTGCTAGGAGTTATTATGTGGCGACGAGCGATTACCTCTCGACGGGCGCTGACCAGATGGTGGCGCTGGCTCGATACTCGCATAAGGAGGAGACCGACCTTCGGATTCGAGACCTTTATATTCAGTATATACAACAACAGACGGCGGCTGGGAAGCCGATTAAAGCCGTGGTTGACAACAGGATGCAACAAATATGATTCAGATATGAGAAACAGATTATCATCTCTATTGGCGGTGTTCCTCATGATATGGGGGACGGCCGATGCTTGTACGAACTTCATGGCAGGTAAGCTTGCCACCGTGGACGGTTCGACGTTGGTGTCTTATGCAGCAGATTCGTATTCGTTATACGGTTTCTTGCGCTACCAGCCAGCCGCCGACCATGCGTCAGGTTCGGTGCGTGCGATATACGATTGGGACTCAAACAAGTACCTCGGAGAGATACCGCAAGTGGCGCACACGTTCTCGGTTGTGGGTAATATGAACGAATATCAACTCACGATAGGCGAGACGACATTTGGAGGTAGATCGGAGTTGGTCGACACGACGGGCGTGATGGATTACGGGAGTCTTATCTATGTGGCTTTGGAGCGTTGCCGCACGGCACGGGAAGCGATAGGATGTATGACCGATTTGGTGCGCGAATATGGCTATTATTCTGAGGGTGAGAGTTTTACGATTGCCGACCCTAATGAGGTTTGGGTCATGGAGATGGTAGGCAAAGGACCGAATAACAAAGGCGCATTGTGGGTGGCTACGCGCATCCCGGACGACTGCATCTCGGCGCATGCGAACCAGGCGCGCATCACGCAGATCGATTTTCGGGACAAGGAGAACTGGTTGTATGCCGAGGATGTGATCGATTTTGCCAAGGAGAAGGGCTGGTTTAATGGCAAGAAGAGCGAGTTCAGTTTCTCGGACACCTACAATCCGCTCGACTTTTTGGGTCGATATATCTGCGAGGCGCGCGTGTGGAGTTTTTTCCGTCAGGAGAACAACGACATGGAGCAATACTTTGATTATGTGATGGGTAAGTCGGATAAGCGCATGCCATTGTACGTCAAACCCAACAGGAAGTTGTCGGTTCAGGACTTTCAGCACTTCATGCGCGATCAATATGAGGGTACGCCACTCGATATCACGCAGGGGACTGATGCCGGTCCATATCACACAAAACTAAGATACGGGTCGCTGGGATTCAAGGTGGACTCGGTGCAATATTGGTATGAGCGTCCGACGGCAACGCAGCAGACGGCGTGGAGTTTCGTGGCGCAGATGCGAGGTTATATGCCTGACCATATCGGAGGCATCTTTTGGTTCGGGCTGGATGATGCGGCTACGAGCCTGTATATCCCGATGTACTGCCGCATGAATGCTGTGCCATGGTGCATGGATAAACGCAACGGTGACCTTATCACTTACTCGTCGACATCGGCATTCTGGGCATTTAATCAGGTCGCCAACTGGGCATATAGCAAGTATGACGCCATGGTGCCCGACATACGCAAGCAACAGAGTGTTTGGGAGAGTTACTTCAGTACCTTGGTTCCAGCCATTGATGCTGCGGCGGCGGAGATGTCGCCAGACGATGCACGGGTTTTCTTGACGCAGTTCTCGTGCGAGCAAGCCCAGGCAGCGACCGAGGCTTGGCACCGGTTGTTTGAGTATTTGCTGGTGAAGTACCTCGATGGACAGGAGAAGAAGGAAGTCAATGGGGCATTCCTGCGTACGCCTTATGGCGAGAGTGCGAGTCCGTTGCGTAAGCCGTTCCCAGAGGAGTACTTGCGCAAGATTGCACCGGAAGTGGAACATGAATAAGGAGACATTATTATGAATACATTAGAACCGAAGGAGGTCTTTTCGATCTTCCATGAGATAACGAAGGTGCCTCGTCCCTCTAAGCACGAGGAAAAGATACACGATTGGTTGATGGAGTTTGCAAAGGAGCATCAGATTGATTGTCAGTCGGATGCAGCGGGGAACGTTATCATGCGCGTACCTGCGACGAAAGGGTACGAGGAGCATGAGGGCGTGATACTGCAAGCGCACATCGACATGGTGTGCGAGAAGAACAAAGAGACGCAGCACGACTTCATGCACGATGCGATAGAGACTTATATCGACGGCGATTGGGTGAAGGCTAAAGGCACGACCCTTGGGGCGGATGATGGTATCGGTATCGCTATGGCTTTGGCGGCATTGATTTCTAAGACGTTACAACATCCGGCATTGGAGGCACTGTTTACCGTTGATGAAGAGACGGGTCTGACGGGTGCTTTCCATCTGCAAGACGGACTGCTAAGGGGCAAACGGCTTATCAATATCGACTCGGAGGACGATGGGCAAGTGTTTATCGGCTGCGCTGGTGGTATCGATACGCTGGCTCACCTACCCTATCAGCGGCAATCACTGCCTGAAGGACGATGGTTTGCGGCACGGGTAAAGGTGTCGGGGCTGATTGGTGGGCACTCGGGTGACGATATCAACAAGGGGCGCGCTAATGCGAATAAGCTGCTGGTGCGTTACCTCTTTACACTCTTGCAGCAGACCGACCTACGATTGGCTTCGATAGAGGGCGGCAATCTGCGCAATGCTATTGCTCGGGAGGCGGAGGCGGTTATCTGTGTGCCTTTTGCTTTCAAGGAGCAGATGCGGGTGTTATTCAATCTCTTTGTGGCGGAAGTTGAGAAGGAATATGCTGATATTGAGAAGACTATGTCGCTAGACTTGGAGAGTGAGGAGTTGCCAGAGACGGTGATTGACAAAGATACGGCAGAGCGGCTTATCCTATCGCTTTATGCTTGTCCGCATGGGGTAGCAGCGATGTCGAAAGATATGCCAGGGTTGGTTGAGACCTCGACTAATCTAGCGTCCGTAAAGATGCGTGAGGAGTATATTGAGATCAACACCTCGCAGCGTTCGAGTATCGAGAGTAAGAAACACGACTTGAAGAACCAAGTGGAGTGCGCTTTGCGGTTGTCGGGGGCGAAGGTGACACATGGGGACGGGTATCCTGGTTGGAAGCCTAATGTCAACTCGCCATTGCTGCAGGTGTCGTGTGAGGCCTATCAGCAAGTGACTGGTGAGCAGCCTGAGGTGAAGGCTATTCATGCTGGGCTCGAATGCGGTTTGTTCCTTGAAAAGTACCCTTACTTGGACATGATCAGCATCGGACCGCAAATGACAGGAGTGCATTCGCCTATGGAGCAACTATCGATTTCCTCTACCCAGAAGACGTGGGCATGGTTACAACATATACTACAATCTTTATAGGGATGTCCTAAAAATTCCAAGTTCCGTTATTTTGTTACTAATTGGGGTGTTTCTCCACTTTTTGAGCGCTTTGTGGTTTTTATTTGTATCTGCTTGACTTTCACTCAGTCACAATGCTCGCATTGCTCCTTCGTTCAAGCCAACCATCTACTAAATAAAAAATCACAAATCATCTCAAAAGTAATTTTTAGAACATCCCAAAAAAAATATTATTGGTGTCCGGTAAACTTCCGAATCAGGTAAAAAAACTCTCTTATCCTCAGTAAATAAAGGGATGTGCCTCCAAAAAATGAAAG
>CAVJQD010000136.1:0-4611 GCA_963651555.1 uncultured Clostridium sp.
TATTTTTTGAATATGCAACTTTTTTGTTGGGTTATTTTGTGGTTTCCTTGCCACTGCGAAGACTTTTTTCCTTGCCACTGCGAAGACTTTTTCCTTGCCACTGCGTGGCAGAGAAATAAAAAGAAAGGAGAAAAGAAATAAAGAGAACATTATCTCTGAGCAATTAACAATTAACAATTAACGATTAGCATGCATGGTTGGTACAAACGAGCCTGGCGGCTCGGACGACACGAGGGCGTGTCGTCTCCACAATCGTGGCTGCTTTCGTGGTTGGTGTTGTTTTTGGTCGATTTTTTTGCCTTAAAACCCTTATGAAAGTGGCTTGAGATAGGCGTAAGGGACAATGTATCTACCGTATATCTACCGTATATGTACTGTATTTGTTTCGTCATAGGCCGCAGACAAGTAGGGGGCAGGGTCGAGAGGGGGAGCCTACCCCCAGCCCCCTCCCTAAAGGGATGGGGGATAGTGGTTGTATGGTGACTCGGAACAATCAGCCTACCCCCTGCCCCCTCCCTGAAGGGAAGGGGGAATGGAGTCGGTGGAAGGGGGGAGTTGGGGCTGTGGAAGTGGGGAATGGAGTCGGTGGAAGGGGGGGATTTGGGGCTGTGGAAGTGGGGAATGTAGTCGGTGAGAGTGGGGAATGGGGGCGTTAGGAGTAGGAAATTGGGTTGTTGGGAGAGGGAAGTGGCATTAGGATTTGCAGGATTCAATTAAAAGATGTACCTTTGCGAGTTGCTTTGACATACCTTCGTAGGTGCGGTGAATTCTGCATATTGAGGGCGTGGAAGCATATAACTTAAAGTATTGAATATAAGGATAAAGCACTTGAAAATAGCAGGCTTATGGAGCAGTTTAACACATTACTATTTATTGTAGCACTTATTGGCGTCATTGTTTTCTTTGCGTTGTATTTTGTTGATGCGGGTTACGGCAAGATGATTTCTTCTAAATGGGGTCCGACCATCTCGAACAAAGTGGGTTGGATATTGATGGAGTGTCCCGTGTTCTTGGTGATGCTGTTCTTTTGGTCTAAGTCGGATGTGCGTTTTTCGCTGCCTTACATCTTGTTCTTTGTCTTTTTTGAGTTGCATTATTTCCAGCGTTCGTTCGTATTCCCGGTGCTGATGAAGGGCAATAGTAAGATGCCTATCGTCATTATGGCCATGAGTATCGTGTTTAATATGGTCAATGGATACATCCAAGGTCGTTGGCTGTTTGAGCTGGCACCCAGTGTGGATTACTACGATGCGGAGTGGGTTAAGAGTTGGCAGTTTATATTAGGTAGCGTCATATTCTTTATTGGTATGGGTATCAATCTGCATAGTGACCACGTGATACGCAATCTACGTCAGCCAGGTGACACGAAACACTACCTCCCACAAAAGGGTATGTATAAGTATGTTACCTCTGCTAATTACCTTGGAGAGATTATCGAATGGGCAGGATTTGCGTTGCTGACATGGTCCTTCGCAGGGTTGGTGTTCCTGTGGTTTACCTTTGCGAACCTCGTTCCACGCAGCAACTCCATCTATTTGAAGTACGAAAGAGAGTTTCCTGATCAGTTCGACCGCAAGAAACTGAAGCGTGTCTTCCCATTCATTTATTGAGATTGTTTCAAAGGATTGCGGCAGAGTCTTGTTGGACTTTCCCGCAATCTGCTTATTTATATCGTTATAAAACTATGGAATCGAACCTATTTACACCTTGTCAGTTAGGACCCATCACGCTGCGTAACCGTTTCATTCGTTCTGCGGCGTTCGAGAATATGTGCCACAACAACACGCCGTCGCAGGAGTTGCATGACTATCATGTGAGTGTAGCGCACGGTGGTGTTGGTATGACGACGGTTGCTTATTGTGCTGTCGACCTGAGTGGTGTCAGTTTCGATGGGCAGTTGTATGTCCGTGAGGAGGCACTTCCCGGGCTTCGCAAGTTGACAGATGCGGTGCATGCGGAGGGTGCAAAGGCGAGTATTCAGTTGGGTCACTGCGGAAACATGACTCACTTCTACACATGTCATTGTATGCCGGTCAGTGCGAGCAACGGTTTTAATCTCTATTCGCCGACTATCCACCGCCGTCTTAAGCGGGAGGAGATACACACCTTAGTGAAACGCTTTGGTGAGGCGGTCGACTTCTGTCGTGAAGCAGGGTTCGATTGCGTGGAGATACATGCGGGTCATGCGTACCTTATCTCTCAGTTCATCAGCAAGCGCACGAACCATCGGCACGACGAGTATGGCGGTTCGTTCGAGAACAGGGTTCGCTTCATGAACGAGGTTTTAGACGAGGTGATGCGCCACGCGAAGGACGATATGGCGGTGGTTGTTAAGACCAATATGTGGGACGCCTGCCATCGGGGCACGGATATGGAGGAAGGACTACGTGTTGCCCGTGAGATATTGAAGCATAAGGTGCACGGTATTGTTCTGTCGGGTGGTACTGTGAGTGCCTCGCCGATGCGCATCTTAGGCGGTGCAATGCCTATCAAAACCTTGGCGCACTACATGCCTATGCGGAGTTTCTGGTGGTTGAAAGCCGCTTTGCTATGCGGCGGGGGTAAGATGATGATACCTACTGTGCCGTTTAAGGAGTTGTACTTCATGGAGCAAGCCAAGCGTTTCCAGGCGGAACTGAAGGACGAGTTGGGCGATACGAAACTGATATATGTAGGTGGCGTGCAGTCGGGCGACAACTGCCAGACGATACTTGACGAGGGCTTCGAGCTGTTCCAGATTGCTCATGTGCTCATTAAAGACCCTGAGTTTGTGCATCATGTACAGGAGAACCCACACTATCATGCGGGTTGCGGTCGCTCGAACTACTGCGTAGGGCGTATGTACACGCTCGACATGAAGTGCCACGAGTGCGTTGAGCGTGACGGTGAGAAGATACCGGATTGCCTTAAGAAAGAGATAGCGGACTTGGAGGCAAAGGCTAAGAAGTCGGTTAGTGAACAATCCAAATAGTAGTTATGTTAGCATTAGTAACAGGTGCGAGCAGCGGAATAGGGCTGATGTATGCCCATGAGTTGGCGCGGACATATCATTGCGACTTGCTGTTGGTCAGCAACCAAGAGAAAGAGATACAGGAGACGGCAGAGGACATCGCCGCTAAGTATGGGGTAAAGACCACGGGTTTGTATCGTGACCTGTCGTTGCAGAATGCGGCCGAGGAGTTGTATGAATGGTGTCATGCGCACGAGATGGAGGTAGATATACTCATCAATAATGCGGGCGTGTTCTTCTTCAATCCGCTGACGGCGACCTCGATGAAGCGTATTGAACTCATGACGATGCTGCATGTGGTCACTCTCACTAAGCTATGCCGTCTCTTTGGTGCGGATATGTGTGCGCGTAGACACGGCTATATATTGAATATGTCTTCCATGTCGGCTTGGATGGCGATGCCTGGAATACAGTGCTATAACGCTACGAAAGCCTATATCTTGAACTTCTCGAAGAGCCTTTGGTATGAGATGAAGCCTTATGGTGTAGGCGTAACGGTGGTGACTCCTGGCGCAGTTGACACTGCGCTGTATGGCTTGGCACCTAACCTGCGTCGCTTGGCCGTGAATCTAACCGTCAGTATCCCTCCTGAGAAACTGGTGCGTCGTGCCTTAAAGAAGATGTTCAAAGGCAAGAAACAGGACATGCCTGGCGTTATCAATCACCTCTTCTTGCCGGTCATGAAGCACTTGCCGGATTGGGCAGTGCTGCTGATGATCAAGAAGTTGGCTCGGTTCCAGAAGTAAGTATATCTCTTAGTCTTTGGTGCACATGCCCGTTGCGTATCTTCAAGTAGAGCACCTCAATAAGTCGGTAGGCGATAGAGTCTTGCTGAACGATTTGTCGTTTGGTATAGCGCAGGGGGATAGGGTAGCCTTGATTGCTCGTAACGGCACGGGGAAGTCCACTTTGATGAACATATTGACCGGCTGTGACCAAGCGGACAGTGGCACAGTCACTTACCGCAACGACTTGCGCGTAGGCTATCTCCCTCAGCAAGTGCACTTCTCCTCCGACGATACGGTGGAGGGTATTGCCTCTACGTTGAAAGACAAAGACGAGTTCCTGCGCGTGCTTACTCAGTTTGGTATAAAGAATATCTCTCAGGCAGTATCTACTCTTAGTGGCGGTCAGCAGAAGAAGATTATGCTTGCCCAATGCCTTGTGAGTAAGCCCGACTTGCTGCTTCTTGACGAACCTACCAACCATCTTGACCTTAGTATGGTGGAATGGTTAGAGGGGTATCTGCAACGCTCGACGGTGACATTACTGATGGTTACGCACGATAGGTACTTCTTGGATAATGTCTGCACCGATATATTGGAGTTGGAGGGAGGTAGGCTCTATGCCTATCATGGCAACTATGCTTACTATCTGACCAAACGAGAGGAGCGTATGCAAGCCTTGCAGGCTGAGACCGATAAGTATCGTAACCTCTATCGCACTGAGTTAGAGTGGATGCGTCGTATGCCGCAAGCGCGTGGACATAAGGCACAGTATCGGATAGATAACTTCCAAGACATTGCTGCCCGTGCCAAAGGTACTCAACAAGTAGGCAATGTGCAACTGCAAGTGCAGTCTACCTATATCGGTAACAAGAT
>CAVJQD010000137.1:0-4559 GCA_963651555.1 uncultured Clostridium sp.
ATCTAATACCATGAAAAACACGGTGCAAAAGTACGGCAGTTTCGGTATATGACCAAATAACCTGTCAAGAAATTATGCTATAAAACACAGTTTTAAGGCAAAAATCTACATTTTGCAATCCGCACGTAGCAGAATAAGGGATATTTTGTCTTTCTTATACATTCTTAATCATCAATACGAAGGAAGTTACCATTCTTATCAAACTCCAACTCGAGTGAGTTGCTTAGGTCTACTTTCTGGTCGTGACGGTCGACATGATATGCGACGATAAAAGCATTTGGGAACTTCGATGCCACATAGTTGACAATCACCTGTGGTACGATGCCATCGGGAACGGCGGAAGGACGACAATCAATCTCGGTGAGGTTACCCTTATGATCGAACTCTATCTCTACCCCACTATTGAGATGCACACTATACTCGGCAAACAAACCACTACCTTCAACCTTGACGAAAGCCACTACTGACTCGCTGTAATAGGTGTTGACAAAACTCTGTGCTGATTCAGGTAGGTCGTTGAATGCACCCAACTGACTGTGACTGGAACATGAACTGAGCGATAGCAAAACAGTTGCTAACATAGCCATAAACTTTTTCATAATCGTAAATTGTTAATTGTTAGTAATTGTTATTTCTTTGAGAATTATATAATTAGCTGATAGAACTATTTTCTTTTCCCTTTTACTTCTTGAATGAACAGGTCCTCGTAGATAGCGAAGCCTTTCTCTAACTTGCGGCGTTGGTCGGGGTACACATCAAAGAAGGTATAGTTAGGCGCAATATCAATATTTCCGATATGGATAGTGCGGTCGTGCGTTACTTCGTTGACTAATCCAAGAAAGCGCTTGGGCGACATACCGTCTCTTTTTCCGACGTTTATCTTAAGTTGAATCATGCGTCCATTGCTTTTTTCCGCATCACGCTTTCCTCGTTGACGGTCGTCACGACGTTGTGTATTCGGTTTCTCTACATTGAGGTCTTGTGCATCCTTATAGTATGAAAGGAAACGATTGAACTCGAGAGCAAGGAAACGCTTGAGCAACTCCTCTTTCGGCAGGTAGTCGAGTACCTTCATGGCTTCGGTCAGCACTTCGGTTGTGAAGTCGGAGTTATTGAGCAGTTCGGTATCGGCATGCTGCAGTTTGCCCACTTGATAGAACAGTTGTTTTTTGCACACATCCGTAGCCGAAGGTATGGCTTGATAGCGAAACTCACGGTGGAGCATCTTCTCGAGGTTATGGATACGCCTTGTCTCACGCTGATGTAAGATACTGATCGATACACCTTTCTGTTGAGCACGCCCTGTACGTCCTGAACGGTGCGTATAGACTTCGGGGTCGTCGGGCAATTGGTAGTTTATCACATGCGTAAGGCAGTTCACATCGAGTCCTCGTGCTGCCACATCGGTTGCTACCAACAATCGCACTGCACGCAAGCGGAAGCGCTGCATCACATTATCACGTGCCACCTGCGTAAGGTCGCCATGCAGTGCATCGGCATTATAACCATCTTTTATCAGCCGTTCTGCCACATCTTGTGTATCGGCTTTTGTGCGACAGAAGACGATGCCATAGATATCGGGATTATAGTCCACAATGCGTTTGAGTACGAGATAGCGGTCTTGTGCACGGCAGACATAGTAGATATGCTCCACATTCTCTGTTCCTGCATTGCGTTCGCCTATCTGTATCTCGTGGGCATCGTGCATATAACGCTTGCTTATCTGCGCAATCTCACGAGGCATAGTAGCCGAGAACAACATCGTACGCCGCTGCTCTGGCACTTCTTGCAAGATAGTCTCTATATCCTCTTGGAAGCCCATATTGAGCATCTCGTCGGCTTCGTCGAGTACTAGATATTCGACATTAGAGAGCACCACCTCGCCTCGTCGCATCAAGTCGAGCAGTCGCCCTGGTGTGGCAACAATAATCTGCGGGGTCTTATCGAGCAACATCAACTGTTTGCGTATATCCTCGCCGCCGTATACTGCTACGATACGAATCTGTGGCAGGTACTGCGCATAGTGCTTGAGGTCGCTTGCTATCTGCAGACACAACTCACGCGTAGGAGCGAGCAGCAAGGCATAGGTCTGGTTGGTAGTCTCTTTCTCGCTCAAGAAATGTAGGAGTGGGAAACCAAAGGCAGCAGTCTTACCCGTACCGGTCTGCGCAAGAGCCATGAGGTCACCTTGTTCGTTAAGCAGAAAAGGGATGGCAGCCTCTTGCACGGGAGTAGGTTGTTCGAAGCCTAAGGCAGTAGCAGCCTTTATAAGGGGTTGAGATAGACCAAGTTCGGAGAATGTCATGTTATATGCTATGCTGTTTGAGAGTTATGTTTGTAGTCCCATCTAATTTCGCAGCAAAAGTACATAAAATAATCGAAGTATGCAAATGGGTATCGTTTAGAGCAGGGCAACCGCATCAAAAAGTCATAAACGGACGACTTAAACGGACACCTACGGCGTATTGTCATGAATTGATCCTAAAAGGCGCTGCGGTTTGCAGTATTGTATTATTGTCATAAAACCGCGGGCGAGTCAGACTCCCCACAAAACAGACTTTGCGGGGACCCCGTAAGCGCCCGCGCCCCTAGCAGAGTATGGTCAAACGGGTCTTACGACCCGGACGACACGGGGCGTGTCGTCATCATAATTCCAGTATGATCGGACGGGTCTTTCGACCCGAACGACACGGGGGCGTGTCGTCTCCACAATCGCAGTATGGCGGGGGAATAGTGGAATCTAGTAGAATCTAGAGCGGAGTATGGTCGGACGGGTCTGGCGACCCGAACGACACGGGGGCTCGATACGGTATTCTTGTTCAGTCCACTGGACTTCACTCGCTCAGGCAGACTCAGTGCTTCGCACCTGCCTTCGCTTCACGTCTCCACAATCATCGTACAGTATTCTTATTCAGTTTACTGGACTTCACTCGCTCAGGCACTCAGTGCTTACGCACCTGCCTTCGCTTCACGTCTCCACATTCATAGTATCTATACCGCGGGCGAGGCGCCCGCGTCCCCAGCATAGATTGTTTAGAGCATCAGGAGGACGCCGCCGGTGATGAGGAGTGAGCCGATAAGGACCTTGAGCGTTATCTTCTCGTGCAGGAAGATGAAGGCAAGCAGGATAGTGATGACGATACTCAGTTTGTCGATAGGTGCTACTCGTGAAGCATCGCCCAGTTGCAGGGCTTTGAAGTAGAACAGCCAACTCAGTCCGGTAGCGATACCCGACAGGATAAGAAAGAGCCATGTATGCCCACTTATCTGTTGTATGCCCTCTAACTTATGCCCAAAGAGCACGATACCCCATGTGATGAGCAGAATGATAGTTGTACGGATAGCCGTTGCCAAGTCGGAGTTGACATTATGCAGTCCTATCTTGGCAAAGATTGTGGTCAGCGCTGCAAAAAGTGCTGATAATATAGCATATAGACGCCACATGATTTAGGGATGTTTTAAAAATTCCACGTTTCGTTATTTTGTTACTCATTGGAGTGTTCTCCACTTTTTGAGTGCTTTGTGGTTTTTATTTGTATCTGCTTGCCTTTCACTCAGTCACAATGCTCGCATTGCTCCTTCGTTCAAGCCAACCATCTACTAAATAAAATTCCACAAATCATCTCAAAAGCAATTTTTAGAACATCCCTCGAATTTAACGATGCAAAGATATGAATAATTTGACAATTAAACAATTTACAATTGAACAATTGGGCTTGAGCAGGAAATGTTGTACCTTTGTAGGCTAGATAAACTAGAGGTTCTAGAAGATCTAGTGGAACTCTAGCAATAGAAACAATAGCATTATGGATTTGAGGACATATATCGAGCAGCATAGTAGTCAGGAGGACGAGGTGCTGCAGCGTATCTATCGAGAGACGAACCAATACACGGTGCATCCGCAGATGTTGTGCGGTGCAGTAGAAGGGCGACTGCTCAGTATCATCAGTCGGCTGATACAGCCACGGCGTATCCTTGAGTTGGGGACCTTCACAGGCTACTCTTCACTCTGTTTGGCAGAGGGTCTAACGGCAGATGGCGTACTGCATACCATCGAGAAGAACGATGAGATGGAAGAGCGTATCTTGCAAAACTTCGCTCTCAAGCCAGAGTTAGCACCCAAGATACAACTGCATATAGGCGATGCATTATCGGAGATAGAGAAGCTGCAAGATGAGGTATTCGATATCGTGTTTCTCGATGCCGACAAGAGAGAGTACTGCCAGTACTATGAGCGCACCCTACCCTTGCTGCGCAAAGGTGGGTTATTGCTTGCGGACAACACTTTATGGTCGGGGAACATCATTGACCCTGCCTACGACAAGGATAAGCAGACACTCGGACTGCGTGCCTTTAATGATATGGTGGCACAAGATGAGCGAGTGGAAAAAGTGATACTGCCGCTAAGGGATGGATTGACGGTGGCTATTAACAATTAACAATTAACAACGACTGCTGCTATATTTCTATCCAAATATTACCAAATAGGCAATTCAAATATTATAGGGATGTTCTAAAAATTCCACGTTTCGTTATTTTGTTACTTATTGGGATGTTTC
>CAVJQD010000138.1:0-4325 GCA_963651555.1 uncultured Clostridium sp.
TCCTTCGTTCAAGCCAACCATCTACTAAATAAAATTCCGCAAATCATCTCAAAAGCAATTTTTAGAACATCCCTAAATAGATGGGCATTTGTGCATAATGAGAAATTTGTGTATCTTTGCAGGTTGAAACAGAATAATCATAAAAATAAGCATAAATTGGTGTTCTTTTGTGGGTAGCGGAACGAGTAGAACACCTTAAAACGAATAGAAAATGAGTACATTCTTGATACGAGCCTTACAGTTATTAGTTTCTCTGTCCTTTTTGGTGATTATTCACGAGTTGGGACATTTCACTTTTGCACGCATCTTTGGAGTGCGCGTCGAGAAGTTCTATATGTTCTTCAATCCGCGTTTCTCGTTGGTTCGTCTCAAGAAGATCAACGGTCGTTGGCGCGTGCGTTTCTTCGCACCGAATGTGGAACCGACGGTAGTGGCTCGCACCGATGAGTATGGTGAGCCCATGCTCGATAAGAAAGGTCATCCTCTCTTTCGTCCGATGACGCAGGAGGAGTTGGATGCTCTGCCTGAGGACGATTGGCGTCGTTATCCCGACAGCACCGAGTGGGGTATCGGTTGGATACCATTGGGTGGTTATTGCGCTATTGCAGGAATGGTGGATGAGACCAAAGGTCCTGACGACTTACCTTCCGAACCGCAGCCGTGGGAGTATCGGGCGAAGCCTACTTGGCAGCGTTTGCCTATCATCATTGGCGGCGTGTTGGTGAACTTCATCGCAGCCTTGATCATCTATAGTGCAGTGCTGTTCACATGGGGCAAAGAGTATGTGCCTTTGGATGAACTGAAGTACGGGTTGCAATACTCTCAGGTGATGACCGATCAAGGCTTTGAGCAAGGCGATAAGTTACTCTCGATAGGCGATCGACAACCTAAGACCACTTCGGATGTGGTGAACTGGCTTGTTGTGGACGGTGTGCGTGAAGTGACTGTATTGCGTGGGGAAGATACTGTGCGGCTGACCATGCCCGAGCATTTCGACCAGAACGTACTGGCAGCAGGCGGAACGCCGTTGGTGGCATATCGTTATCCGTTTGTTATCGATAGTGTGATGTCGAACAGTCCTGCCGCCAAGGCACAACTGATGGCTGGCGATAGTATCATCGGTGTGGGACAGGACCATCTCTGGGCTTTTCAGGATATATCGGCAGCCTTGCAGAGTTATGCTTGCGACAGTGTGGATATCACTTTTGTGCGTTGTGGCGAGGTGATGCATACGAGTGCTTTTCTTGGCGATGAGGCTAAGATGGGCGTGTTTACCGTCTATCCTTACGATCGTTATATCCCCGTAGAGACCGAGCAGTACGGTTTCTGGGCATCGATACCAGCAGGAGCCAAGTATGGTTGGGATGTGCTGGTTAGTTATGTCAAGCAGATGAAACTGGTGTTCACCAAAGAGGGTAGTAAGTCGTTGGGTGGCTTTGGCGCTATCGGCAGTCTGTTCCCACCCATGTGGGATTGGCAGTCGTTCTGGATGCTTACAGCGTTTCTGTCGATTATCTTGGCGTTTATGAACATCATCCCTATACCAGGATTGGATGGCGGACACACGCTGTTTCTGTTGTGGGAGATGATAACGGGCAAGAAACCGAGCGACCGTTTCCTCGAGATAGTCAATACCATTGGGTTCTGGTTTCTCTTGTTGTTGGTTATCTACGCAAACTTAAACGATATCCTTAAACTGTTTCTTTGAGTATGAATGAGTATTTTGTACACGAGTCCTCGTATGTCGACGAGGGTTGTCAGATAGGGAAAGGCACCAAGATCTGGCATTTCAGTCATATCATGAAGTCGTGCGAGATAGGCGAGGATTGTAACATCGGTCAGAACGTGGTTATCTCGCCCGAAGTGGTGTTGGGCCGCAATGTGAAGATACAGAACAATGTGTCGGTGTACACAGGTGTTCGTTGCGAGGACGATGTGTTCTTGGGTCCGAGTATGGTGTTCACCAATGTGATCAATCCGCGTAGCGCGGTGTCGCGCAAGAGTGAGTATCGCGCTACTGTCCTGCATCGTGGTGCATCGGTAGGTGCTAATGCCACGATCGTTTGTGGACACGAGATAGGTGAGTATGCCTTGATAGGGGCAGGTTCGGTGGTGACACACGATGTGCCGGCGTATGCATTGATGGTGGGTAACCCCGCACGGCGTATCGGGTGGGTGAGCCGCTATGGCGAGAAGTTGCACTTCGACGAACAGGGGCATGCCGTTTGCCCAGCCACCGGCGAGGAGTATTGTTTGGAAAATGGAATCGTGAAATTGATAAGGGATGTTCTAAAAATTTCACGTTCTTAATTTATTACTACTAACTGGGATGTCTTATCACTTTTTGAGTGCTTTGTGGTTTTTATTTGTATCTGCTTGACTTTCACTCAGTCACAATGCTCGCATTGCTCCTTCGTTCAAGCCAACCATCTACTAAATAAAATTCCACAAATCATCTCAAAAGCAATTTTTAGAACATCCCATAACTCCACCACTCCGTACGGACACCCCACCTTGTTTGTTAATTATTACTTGTTCATTATAATCCACACCACCACCGGTGCGCCAAACAACGCCGACACCGTTGATATAGGTAGCGGATAGGTAAACAAGTTTGAGATAATGTCGCATACAAGCAACAGATTCGCCCCTATCAGCGCAGAAGCCAACATTGTGACCCTGTGGTTACTCGTACCAAACAGCCCACGCGCCATGAAAGGAACGGCAACGCCCACGAAAGCAATCGGTCCGCAGAACGCTGTGATACCCCCAGCCAAGAGTGCCGTCACCAGGATGATAATCAACCGCACCCTACGCAGCGAGATACCCAAGCCCTGCGCATAACGCTCACCAAGCAATAAGCCATTCATCGGTTTGATAAGACCCAAAGCAAGCAATAGTCCCACAATAAAGATAGGCACGAGAACGCGCAGTTCCGCCCAACCTACCGAACTGAGACTGCCTAAGGTCCATACGATAAACACCTTCAACGAATCGGGATTAGAGAAGTTCTGCATCAGGTTAACCAACGCACTGGCTATACTGCCAAACATCAGTCCCACTATCAACAGCGACGCTGTGCTCTCGATTCGCCACGACACCGCCATCACACACAGTAGCACCACCACTGCCCCCACTATCGCTGCCAGCACGATAAGCCAACTGTTCGCCACGAAACCTAAGATCGATCCACACAACACCACCACCGCCACACCTAGCGTAGCACCCGAACTCACGCCCAATACATAAGGACCTGCCAATGGGTTGCGGAACAAAGTCTGCATGATAAGTCCAGCCAACGAGAGCGACACCCCAGCCATCACCGCTGTCAACGCCTTAGGCAGACGGATGTTGAGCAGGATCTGCTGATAGACCGTATTATCCGTATGCAGCAACTGCCACGGCGATAGGTTCACCGCACCAATACACAGGTCCGCCGCAAAGAAGAGCAACAGACCTACCGATAACGCCGTATACAGAATAGTCTCTCGCTTCATAAGAACAACTGATCACGAAGCACCTGCAAGAACGCTGCCGACGACTGTTCGTTGCCCTCACGAGGATAACGGATGTCGGTAAACACCTGAGCAAGAGTCTCTTTCTGGTTCTCGACAATGAACTTCTCCGACTGCGGCAATGCCTCTTTAGCACCGTAGGCAGCATCTATATCCTTAGGCGAATAGTCGTGATAAGTCTCATCATGCACAATAGCCTCGATAGGCAGACGGTCTTGCTGCTCAGGCGTCTCAGCCGGATAACCCAGAGTGATCGTGCAAAGAGGCACCACCCGTTTAGGCAGATGCAACACACGAATGATGTCGGCGGCATTGTAAGTTGTAGTACCTAAGTAACAGAGACCCAAGCCGTTCGATTCGGCAATGTCGGCAAAGGTCTGCGCAAACAACGAGGTATCGATGGCAGCACCTATAAACGACTGGAAGTTATCGAACCCCGCATTTGCCTTACGCTGCTCACACCACAGCGTGAAACGATTAAAGTCCACGCAAAAAGTGAGCACCACAGGCGCTTCCGTCACCATTGGTTGAAAGAAATGCGCAGGAGCCAACTGTTGCTTGATATCCTTATCACGAGTCACCACCACACTATATGTCTGCATATTACCCGTGTTCGACGCCCTCGTGGCGCACGACAACATCTCATCCAACAACGTTTGCGGCACCTCCCGCGTACTATAACGACGTATACTCCGCCGCTTCATATAATCTGTATTCATATTATGGGTTGTTCTAAAAATTCCACGTTTCGTTTTTTTTGTTATTAATTGGGATGTTTCTCCACTTTTTGAGCGCTTTGTGGTTTTTATT
>CAVJQD010000139.1:0-4269 GCA_963651555.1 uncultured Clostridium sp.
GAACAGGGTGCTTACGGGCAAGTACAGCGACAAAGAAGCCATAGCCAAGCACGAAGAGCATTTCCGCAAAGCGTGGAACGGCTTGTCGCAGAAAGAATTCATCGAGGAGTTTGAAAGCGATTTCGATACTGATAAGTTTTGGGAGAAGTGGGACGCTACCACCAAGGCGGTGCGTGAGTTAGAGGCTGACACCAAGGCGATGACCGAGGAGCGCAAGGCGGAGCAAGATAAAGTGAAGCACTATGTGCCACAGCGTAACGCTGCTTCTATATTCAACGAGCAGCAGGTGGAAGAGTTTAAGCAAAATCTTTCAACTGTAATAGGAAAAGAAGTGGACTTCGATACTGCAGAGGGTTTGCTCTCGCTTTATATTGAGGCACAACGAGCGAGCCAAGAGAAAGCGGCTGGCATACTTGGTTCGGCGGAAGTAGTAGAGCAGGAGTTGAAAGACTACAAGGAAGTTATCGGCAGAATGTCGCTTGAGGGCTTCATTAAACTTGTCGATGAGAACCTACCTGCTGGCACTATCAACTACGCAGAGGAGAGGGGCTATCGTGTAAGTATCAATGGCAGCGGCATAGACGAGGGCTTGCGTAGGGCAGGTGAGGGTCGTGCTTCTATGGCGGAGAAACCAATGGAGGCATTGGAGTGGGTTATTCGCTCGACCATAAACAGAGCAGCACAGCGTGAGATAACCAATGCTTTCCTTGAGATGGCACGTACGCCCGAGGGCGCACAAGTAATGCGCAGTATGGGTATTGCGGTGACGCCACAATACGAGTTGCGTGATGCGAGCAAAGGTAATATACCTACTGACGAACAGATAAAAGACTACTTGGACGAGAAGTTCGCTATCGAAACGAACTTTGAGTTTGAGAAGAGTGCGTTGGACGAACGCTTGGAGAAAGGAGAGATAGAGAAAGAGGCTTACGAAAAACTCTTATCGCACTTGGTAGAGAAGACAGACGAGGCTATTAAAGCGTTACCTATCAAGGAGAACTTCCTGAATGCAGAGAACGGCAAGACTGTGTATAACTTCTCAAGCAACGAGGCAAATTACATATTGCGTGCGCCTGAAAACTTTATCAAGGCATTAAGGAATAGGCACAACTATGTAGAGCAATTACCTTTATTCTCTACATATAGCAGGTGGCTGAGCCGTATGCAGACGGAATACAACCCTATGTTTGCTCCGAAGAACTTTGTGCGTGATACTACGGTTGTGGCGATGAATGCTTTGGCTGAGGACTTAGGCTTGGGTATGGAGGTAATAAAGAATATACCACAGAACTGGGCTACTATTGCGAAGTTCTTGGCAGCAGGTAAGATAGATGAAAGCACGCCTGAGGGCAAACGCTTTGCTGACTTCATAGCGCATGGCGGTCGTGGTGGTTTTTCTTTCTCGTGGTTAAGCAAGCAAGCAGTTGAAAACGACTTAACAAAGAAGCTGTTGGGGAATGACATAGAGGGTACTTGGAAGCAAATATGGAACTTCACTGAAAAGAGTTTCAGTTTTGCAAGCCAACTGACCGAAACGGCGGTGCGCTTTGCTACATATAGCGCAGCACTTAAGAAAGGCTATTCGGAAGCGGCAGCCCTGAAACTCTCACAAGAGATAAATGTGAACTACAACAATCGTGGTTTCCGTGATGAGGGAATAGGTAAGGCGGCAGATTTGGCTTATCAGGTGTTTCGTTATGTGAACCCTGCTGTACAGGCGAGCCGTAGGTTCTTTAAGTACAACCTGCTTGGTGAATCTGTTTTAGGAACAGAGTCGAAGAGCAGCCGTGCAGGGCGTATCATTCGCAATCAGATTGGCATGATGAGCCTTATCGCCTTTGGCTATGGCGCAACTGCTGCTATCAACTCTATACGAGAGGCTATCGTTAGTGGTTTGCTCGGCGGTGATGATGGCGACGACGACGAAACGGAAGACGAGATGATTGAGCGTATCGCTGCGTCTGTGTATGGTCAAGACGATTTGCGCAACGAGTTGATAATGAAAGTACTTACTTACGATAAGTACACCTCTATGCGTAATGCCACCATTGGAATGAATGGTAAGTTGCCATTAGACCCACAGCACGCTACACTATTCTACATTGGTAGTTTGGCATATAATGTGAACAAAGACCGTATCAGTTTGGAACACGCTACCGCTAATGCAGCAGAGCAGATGGCTTTGAACTTCTTGCCTATCGCAGACCCGACGAGTAACTTTATGCAGAGTTGGCTTGATGCAAAGAAACAGCAGGAGAGAGCCGAAGACGGAGATAGAAATAGACCAGCGTTCCTTACCGACCAATATGGCGATGCCTTGTCTACGGGTATCAGTAAAGTGTTGTGGGGGAAAGACGAAGAGAGAGATGACGAGGGTAGGTTAGTTTATGGCGATGAGAAAAAGAGCCATACCGACATATCGCCAAGTGCGATAAAGGCTATCGGTAGTGCTAATGTGCCAATCTTGTGGAGTGTAGGTAACGCTATTGCTATGGCAGTGCAGGAAGAAGACGGAGCGATGGACTTTGCTTATCGTGGCTTCTACAATGACGACAATGAGCGCAAGGTATTCGAGCGTAACGCACGCCAAACAGCATACGGTATGTACGATATGGCAAGAAGTTTGAAAAGGGACTATAAAGAGGCTGATGAAAAAGGAATGAACGAAGATAAGGAACGCCTACTAAATATCTACGACCAGTTGGGTGTAGCCGATATCAATAATGTTATCGGTGTGTACAGAACATTCGAGAGTTTAGACCCAATGAGCATGGCTATGGAAAAGGGTATGACAATGAACGAATATAAGCAAGATGTAGGCGAGAGTGAATACAAGAGATTGTATCAGGAGTGGGTTAAGTATTACTTTGAGCAGGTACTGCCGCTTGTGGAAACAACAAGGAACGCATACGAGTACGCCCCCGACTACAAGGAAGACAAGTGGTGGTAAGTAGGCGTAATTTGTGGAGTGAGAGTCCACAAATTGGCGTAACTCTTGGAGAGCAACTCCACATTTTACGCCGAGCGTATGGTTATAAACAAAAAAAAAGACGAGGGGGAATGGAACTTAATCCACTCTCCCTCGTCTTTGTTGCTGCGTTGTGTTACTCTTTTAGTCCGAGCAACTCGTTCACTTGCTCTGAATACTTGTAGAAGTCTGCTGCAAAGGCTTCGCTATGTATGTCCAACTGCTTGTGGTAGAACTCCACCATTCTATCGAACTGCTTATCTATTGCGTTGGCACTCTGCTTAATCTCTCGGCAGCATAGGTTGTATTTCCGTAGCGTATCTTCCGCCTGCTCCAAGTGGTCTATGCCAAGACTGAATAGCAGGTAGGTTGCCGATAGGTGCTTATCAATCAGGTTGAGGTCTTCGCTCCTTGCTAACGCATTCTGCATTGCTTGCGTGTGTTCTTTCTCTGTCATAATTTTACCACAAATAATCTTCTTCCGCCACATTATCGAACTCGATGGTGTCATCTTTTATTCTCTCTAACAATACATTGCGCATTTCGCTCAACACATAGCGCATTGTGTCTACCTGCTTGCGTAATTTGGCAATCTCTTTGCCCTGCTCGGTAACTTGTTCTCTTAAAGTTTCGTTTTCCATAATCAGAATAATCTTAAATTAGTTGGTTGTGTTAGTTGTTGTTGGGCTATGTTGTAATACTTCTCATCTATCTCATAGCCAAGATAGTGGCGGTTCAGATTGCGTGCAGCCACGAGCGTGCTGCCGCTTCCTGCGAACGGGTCGAGTACTATATCGCCCTCGTTACTGCTCTGCCTTATCATGTGTTCCATCAGTGCAACAGGCTTCTCGGTTGGGTGTTTCTTTGTTCCGAGAATGTTAGGTACTGATAGCAGAGTACTGCACCCCATGTCGTTTATCTCTCGTGCAGGTCGTTTCGATAGCAAGAGAATGAATTCCAAGCACTGCATATAGTAGCGGTTCGGTGTGGCGTTGCCCTTGTTCCAGACGAGTAGGTTCTGAAAGACGAACCCCACTTTCTCCGCCTCGGTCTGCAAGTCGCATAGGTTGAGGGAGTTTATCATAATGTAGCAGTGTGTGCCTTTCTTTAATACTCGATAGACTTCGGGCAGCCACTCTGAAAACTTAATGTCGTTGTACTTGAATAGTTTTCCTGTGTGCGCAAACTCGTTCTGCTCCACCGAGAATATGCCGCCCATGCAGGTTGTGCCGTAATGCTTAATGTGATTGCCGTAATGCTTAATGTGATACGGACAATCTGTTATCACGAGGTCGATACTC
>CAVJQD010000140.1:0-4263 GCA_963651555.1 uncultured Clostridium sp.
CATCTACTAAATAAAAAAATCACAAATCATCTCAAAAGCAATTTTTAGAACATCCCTAAGGGAGACTGAGATTGAGATAGATGGGCAAGTGGTCGGAGTAACCGGCGGTGTACTTATACCCTTGGAACATACGGAAAGGTTTCTGCCCGAGATACTGCGTATCGTCTTCGAGTAGCCAATCGGCAGAGTAGATGTCGGCTTTGGCGTACGGCAGGAGAGCGTCACTCAGGTAG
Source organism: uncultured Clostridium sp. (assembly GCA_963651555.1). Taxonomy (GTDB): domain Bacteria; phylum Bacteroidota; class Bacteroidia; order Bacteroidales; family Paludibacteraceae; genus Colicola. The sequence goes on from CAVJQD010000140.1 coordinate 234, forward strand.
AAATGGTCTAAGCAACTCCACACGCCTTGCCATTTGTATGTGCCTTGCCCTGCTGCTTCGATATTCATCATCATGTTATGCAAAGAGGCGAACTGCTCCGTGGGAGCGGAGTTGAAGTCACCCATCACCACAATCAGGGCTTGTGGCTGCGCCGTTCTTATCATGTCGATAGCGGTCTGGAGCGTCTTGCGTGCGGCTTCTCGTCGATTATTCGTAAGGGCAGTCCCCCCACGCTGCGAAGGGAAGTGGCAGACAAAGACATGCAAGGTATCGCCATTGCGCAGACGCCCTGCGGCATAGACGATGTCTCGTGTCGGACGCCCCTCGATAGGCACACGGATAAAGGCGGAGTCGATCAGTTGGAACTGTTTAGGCTGATAGAGCAAGGCACAGTCGATGCCTCGTTCGTCGGGCGAGTCGTGATGCAGGTATTGATAGTGATAGTTGCTCAAAGCACCCCAGCGGCATAGGTCTACGAGGCACTGCTCGGACTCGACCTCCTCTAAACCTATCAAGGTGGGCACACTCCATTGACCGATATTAGCCACCACCTGACCTATATGCGCCAGTTTCTCCCGATAGCGGTCAAAGGTCCAGTGACGCTCGCCTTGGAAAGTGAAAGAGGTATCGGTATTCACTGAATCGACACTCGGATGGAAGAGGTTCTCGACATTATAGTCGATAATCTGCACCTGCGTCTGCGCAGCGAGTACTGTTGTAAGACATAGCCAACTGAGTAAGAGCAAGTGTCGCATTAGTCTTTGTTTTGAAGCGAGTTGACCAACATACCGCACGCTGCCAATATGTCTTCGCCACGTGACTTGCGGATAGTGGTGGTGATGCCATTGTCGGTTAGGTAATCACGCATCCACTCGGCTTTCTGCATATCACTGCCTTGCAGCGTACTCGTGGTGTCTTGCGGGTTAGCATGGAAGCGGATTAAGTTCACTCGGCACGGTAGAGAGCTGAGCAATCGGCGTAACTGATTGGCATGACGCAGTGTGTCGTTCTTGTCTTTGAACAAGATATACTCGAAGGAGAGTCGGCGTTGATGACGGAAATCGTACTGCTGCAATAGGTTCAATACTTCCTCTAAAGGATAGGCTTTCTCAACGGGCATTATCGCTGATCTTTCTGCTGCGAAGGGATTATGCAAACTGATTGCAATATGGCATTCGCTCTCTTCGAGCAGTCGTTTAAGTCCTGGGAGATAGCCCACAGAGGAGACGGTTATCCGTCGAGGACTCCACGCACAACCCCATTCAGCGGTGAGTATCTGCAAGGCACGAAGGACATTGTCGATATTATCACAGGGCTCACCTTCGCCCATGAAGACGATGTTCGTGAGGGAGTCGCTATCGGGAATAGAAAAGACTTGGTTGATTATCTCGCCTGCGGACAACTGACCATGGAAACCCAAGGTGCCGGTCATGCAGAACTGACAATGCATCTTGCAGCCTGCCTGCGTACTCACACACAAGGTGGCTCGTTCACCATCGGGGATATAGACGGTCTCGACTACCGACTGTGCAGCAGAAAAGAGGTATTTCTTGGTGCCATCAACGGATATTGCCTCGGCGCTATGTGGATTACGTCCGATGGTGTATTGCGCCGATAAGGCAGCACGACCTTTCTGCGAGATATTGGTCATCTCATCGAACGAGGAGACACGTTTCTTGTAGAGCCACTCAGCCAACTGCTTGCCTGCAAACTTAGGCAGCCCTACGGAGAGAGCCACCGTTTGCAGCTCTGTTAGGTTTTTTCCGAGTAAAGATTCCACAATTACGGGATGTTCTAAAAATTCCACGTTTCGTTATTTATTGATTGGGATGTTTCTCCACTTTTTGAGTGCTTTGTAGTTTTTATATGTATCTACTTGACTTTCACTCTGTCACAATGCTCGCACGCTGTCACCCTTAAAATCGGAGATTTGAAGGGAACCCGAAGCTCCTTCGTTGCGCCAACCATCTACTAAATAAAATTCCACAAATCATCTCAAAAGCAATTTTTAGAGCATCCCTTACTCGTTTTTAGTAATGGTTTCGTAAAGAGAGTTGCGCGTTGGGTCGATGTCCATCAAGATAGCATAAACCTGCTCTTTCTCTTCGGTGGTACCTTTCTTGAAGATGTTAGTCAGCTCGTCGGACTTAGCATCTAAGAAAGTGTTGATGAGATAGGTAGCAGGACGAGAACGATTGGCTTCACGCAGCACAGGCAGCCCCTCAGCAATACGAGCACGCGCATTGGCTACATTGGTGACCATCTGGTCGAGCGCCAAACGATGATACTCATAGTAGAAAGCACGATAGCCTTGGAAGGCCTCGTCCATCAGGTTATTAGTGAGCGTATAGCGGTTGCGGTTACTACCAAAGGCTTGCCAACCCGTCAGTTCGGACGTCTCGAAAGAGGCAGACTGCGCCATGTTCACTATATCCTCGCACTGTTGGAAATAGGGCGTACCGCCAAGACGCGAGAAACTGTCCATATCGTGTCCTATAATCAGGTAGCAATAATATGCCAACATGGCAGCAAGGTTAGTGGTGGCACTATTGGGCTGATACTCAATACGGTCGTACTCTTGATAGGTGAAGTTGAAGTAGTTGTCTTTGAAGTTAAGCAGCGTGGTAGTATAGGACGTGCCGTATACCGGTCGGCGTGCCTGCACCTGTAACTCGGCAGTGAAGAGGTTGTCTGCCACGCTCTGCACCACTATCATCATGCTGCACTCAATGCGTTCCTTGTCGGCGAAAGTCATGTTGGTCCAACGCGTGGTATTGACGAACTCGGTGATAGAGGTCTGCAAGGTGTTGAAGATACTCTTGTTGGAACCTTCTATCTGGTCGGAGTTGATAATCACTTGACACTGCAACTCTTGCGCATGCAGGCTTAGGCACAAGCACGAAAAGGCTGCGACTAAGAAGAACAATCTGCGCCTCATTGCCGAACAGATTTAATAGCACCCGTCTTGGGGTTCATTTCTATTTGGGTCGTCTCCTTGAACAAGGCATAAGGCAGCGCAACGGCTATACCCCACTGTGCGACATCGACAGCGGTCTCCACATAAGTGCGTTCGCCATCGGTCAGCAGTATCTGCGCTTGCCCTGGCAAGTTGTAGTAGATGGGCGACATCAGGCTATGCGCTTTCTCATCACCTTTCTGGGCAGGCGAATAGGTCTGCTGATGTTTATTGAGCGTGATATAAAACGGATTGCCGCTCATGTCATCCTTATCGACTACGCCATTATACAACGAGAAACGGAACAGCACCTCCTTGTCCATTGACACGGTTGGCACAAGGCAGATGCGTTTATGCTGCTTGCGGATCTCTCGTTTGCCCACAAACAACTGCGTGAGGGCGCGCTCTTGTGCGTCTAACTCTTTCAGCACCAACTCCATTGACTTGCCATCTGCAGGGAGGTGTTCCACATCGCCCGAGAGGATATTCAAGCGGCTCTCACGGATACGATAGATCTGCTTGGCGGTGTTCTCTGCCATCTTGGCTGTGGAGTTAGCCAAGAGTTGCTCCTCCAACAGCGGCACAGGGCGAAGAGAACAGTCATCCATGGGGTGATGTTCCTCACGCATAGCGGGTTTATTGGGTTTATCGGACTTCTGCGCTTCGATATTCACACCGAGTAAGATGCCTTTGTTATTGAGCGAGAGACGAGAGCAGTATGGGTATTTCTCTTGAAAAGGAACGGTGTAGAGGCGAGCCGTATCGGCAGAAGCCACTGTGCGCAAACGGATATCGGTCAAGCGATAGGTAGTCTTGTTCTCTTTGACGATGTCGGTGGTACGCAGATAACGCTCAGAGTATTGGTAGAACTGCCCTTGCTCCTCGGTTATCTCATCATATTCGATATCGAACACAAGAGTGGTAAAGGGCATGTAATAGACCAAAGAGGTCTCTGCTTGACGCAACGCCTGACTCCATGTAGGCACTGACAAAAGTAGACAGATGACTACGAGTAAACTATCCTTTTTCATACGATTCAGTTTTGCGGACAAAGATAGTTACTTTTCTTCATTG
>CAVJQD010000141.1:0-4207 GCA_963651555.1 uncultured Clostridium sp.
CAGTCACAATGCTCGCATTGCTCCTTCGTTCAAGCCAACCATCTACTAAATAAAAATCCACAAATCATCTCAAAAGCAATTTTTAGAACATCCCTTTAGTAAAGTTTATATGTCGTTTTTAGTACCTTAAACTCGGTTCGTCGGTTTATTTGGTTGCATATTTCTTGTTGTTCGGGTGTTAGTGCATCGATGAAGTCCTCGTTCAGTTCTTGTCCGACAGGAATGAAGGCGTGCTGCTTATGTATAGCCTTGTCGGCGATGACGGGTTTGTCTTTGCCATAGCCGACGGGTGTGAGTCGTTCTGCCTCGATGCCGTGTGCGATGAGGTAGTTTACGACGGACTGGGCACGTTTTTCGCTCAGCACCTTATTACTCTTGGCATCGCCGACCCTATCGGTGTGTGCGGAGAGTTCGATGGTGATGTTGGGGTTGTCTTGCAGCAGTTTGACCAGTGACTGGAGTCCTGCCTCGGACTGCGGTGTGAGGTCCCATTTGGCGAACTCGTAGAAGATATTGTTCATCGTGACGGGTTTGGAGATGGGTGAGAGGGTGAAGTCTTGTGTGTAGGTCTTGCTGTCTTTGAGGTTGAGCGTGTTGAGTTGCTGTTTCTGGTTGAGGTATCCTCTTGCGGTTGCAAGCATCACATAATGAGCATCTTTCTTTAACTTCAGTCGGTAGGTACCGTCACGGCGTACCTGTAGGCGTGTGTTGGTGCCATCGTCGCCGACGAGTCGTAGGTAGGCGTCGGTGAGGTGTTCTCCGTTGTTGTCGGTCACGCTGCCTTCGACAGAGAAGACCATCTCGGGCAGTACGAAACGATAGATCTGGTCGTAGCCTTTCTTTTGTCCACGGTTGGACGAGAAGAAGCCGTTTTCAGTTTCTCCTTCAAAGGTGATGCCGAAGTCGTCGCCAGCAGAGTTGAAGGGTGCGCCGAGGTTGAAGAGGAGGTAGGTGGAGTCTTGTTTGACGGCTTTGAAGAGGTCGAGTCCGCCATATCCAGGGTGTCCGTTGGATGCGAAATAGAGAGAACCGTCGTGTCGAATTGTGGGGAAGAGTTCATCGCCGGCGGTGTTGATGGAGGGTCCGAGGTTGGTTGCGCCGACCCATTCACCGTTTTCCAGTTCGGCGAAATAGATGTCTTTTCCGCCGTAGCCGTTGGGTGCATCGGAGACGAAATAGAGTGTATCGCCTGATGCAGAGAGGCTTGGGTGGCCGCATGTGATGGTGCTGTCGGCGAAGAGTTTGACTTCCTGTGGTTCGCTCCATGTACCGCTGGCACGGTCGGACTTGTATATCTTGGCGCCTTGGTCTTTGCCTTTGATTGGTTTGGAGTAGGAGAAGTACATCGTCTTGCCGTCGGATGTGAAGCAGCAGACGCCGATGTCGGCGCTCTCTTTGCCGCCAGCCGCTATGCCGATGCCGGTGTCCTCGCTTTCGGAGGAGGTCGATTCGGTGTTTTCGGTGGATGCGGTCTCTGAGAGTCCTTCTACTTTCTCGGGCTCCTCCCATTGTCCGGCAGCGTTCTTGCGTGTGGAGTAGAGCATGTTGACGGGTACGCCTGTGATGGAACTGGTCTGCATCGTTTTCTTGTTGCCTTCGGTTCGGTTGCTGGTGAACATGAGTGCGTCGGTTTCGTCGCCGATGAAGACGGGTGCGAATGTGCTTGCGCGCTTTGTGTTAAACTCGTTCGCAAGGCTTATGCTGTATCGACTGGATTGTTTTTTCCATTCTGCCATCTGCTGGCAGGCGTAGAGTCCGCTGCGTGCGACATAGTCGTTGGGGTGGGACTGGAGGTAGATCATGTACTGCTTTTGAGCGTCGAGGTATTTGCCTTGATAATGAAGCACTTGTGCGTAGTGGAGGTACATTATCGAGTCGGGATAATGGTTTCGTACGGCGTTCTGGTAGGCGTTGGCGGCACGTGGGTTGTTGATGTATCGGTAGCACTCGGCTTGTCGGAAGGCGACGTAGCCACGTAGGCGTTTGTCCTTGGCTTTCACCTGTTTATAGGTGGAGCGGTAGATGTCGCCGGCGGCGTAGTACTCGCCGATGTCGTATCGTTTGTCGGCTTTCTTGAGGCGCGCCTTGACGCCGCATGAGGTGCAGAGGGCGGCGAGGAGGAGGAATAGTAATATGTATGTTGTACTGTGTTTCAAAGTTTTATTTTTAGTTGTGAACGGACGTGTGCGGGGGTATTTGTTTAATTATTCATTAAATGACATAGCCGAACTGACCGAGTCTTGCGACTCGAACGACACGAGGGCGTGTCGTCTCCACAATCGTCGTCTCCACAATCGTCGTCTCCGCAATCGTTGTCTCCACAATCGTCGTCTCCACAATCGTCGTCTCCACAATCGTAGCATATTACACGTTATAATTATCATAATTTATTATTCGAGTTCGTGGATGATGAGTCCTGAGCGGAGTTTTGGTTCGAACCATGTCGTTTTGGGCGGCATGATGTTTCCGCTGTCGGCAATGGTGATGAGTTGCTGCATGGAGACGGGGTAGAGGGCTAATGCCATGCGCATCTCGCCAGAATCGACACGTCGTTGCAGTTCGCCTAAGCCTCGTATTCCGCCCACGAAATCGATGCGTTTGTCGGTGCGTAAGTCCTTGATACCCAGTATCTCGTCTAAGATATAATGCGATGAGATACTGACATCTAAGACGCCGATGGGGTCGGTTTCGTTGTAGGTGTCACGGTGGGCGGTGAGTGAGTACCAGTTGCCGCTCAGATAAAGACCGAAGTTGTGCAGACTGGTGGGTTTGTAGATGTCTTTGCCCATCTTTTCGACATCGAAATGTACTTTTAGTCGTGCAATGAACTCGTTGTCGGACAGTCCGTTGAGGTCTCGCACGAGGCGGTTATAGTCGATGATATTCAGTTGATTATCTGGGAAGCAGACAGCCAGGAAATAGTTGTATTCCTCGTTGCCGGTGTGGTTGGGGTTCAGGCGCCTTTTCTCATCGCCCACGAGTGCTGCTGCTGCGCTACGGTGGTGACCATCAGCGATATACATGCTCGGTATCTGCGCGAAGATGTCGGTGATGCGTTGGATGAGGTTGCTGTCGCTGATGACCCAGAAACGGTGTGTGGTGCCGTCGTTGTCAGCCGTGAAATCGTACTCGGGCGTGGTGGCGGTCACTTGCTTGACGATGTCGTCGAGGTCGTCACGGTGGGGGTAGGTGAAGAAGACGGGCTCGATGTTGGCGTTGTTGATGCGGACGTGTTTCATGCGGTCCTCCTCTTTGTCCTTGCGTGTGAGTTCGTGTTTTTTGATGACACCTTTCATATAGTCGTCGACGGAGGCGGCTACGACGAGTCCGTACTGGGTGCGGTCGTTCATCGTCTGGGCGTAGATATAATAGTGGTTATCAGTGTCTTGCACGAGCCAGCGGTTGGCTTTGAACTTATCGTAGTTCTCTTTGGCCTTGGCGTAGACGCGTGGGTCGTGCTCGTCGGTGCCGATTTCGAAGTCGATCTCGGGTTTGATGATGTGGTAGAGTGACATCTCGTTGCCTTGGGCTTCGCTGCGCGCTTCGTCGGAGTTGAGGACATCGTAGGGGCGCGAGGAGAGCCGCTTGGCGATGGATTGCGGCGGGCGGATGCCTCGGAAAGGTTTAATGTGGGCCATGATATTTGGTTTTAAATTGTTTGTTTTTTTGGGGGCTTGTTGGGCTTGGTTTGCGTTTTTATGCCTTTGCTTTGCGCTTGGTTGTGGCTTTTTATTTTTGGTTTGCGGCCTTGCCCATTGCACAAGTTCCGTTAAAGATTGCGTTGGGTTCGACAATAAGCGTTTGCGTTTTGACTTCGCCGTGCATGTTGGACGTGGCGCGGAGAGCGAGTGTTTGCGCGACTTCGATCTTGCCGTCGATGGTGCCAAAAACCTCTGCGTTTTGGCAGATGATGGTGCCTTTGAGCATGCCTTTTTCGCCGATGACGACCTTTCCGGAGCATTGGAGGTCGCCTTCGACCGTGCCGTCGATGCGGATGTCGCTGTCAGCGACGATGGTTCCAGTGATTTTGCTGCCCGCTGTGAGGGCGTTGTAGAGCGAACCCGATGTGTTTTGTGTTGTACTAGCCATAGTGAATGTGTTTAATCTTTATGGGATGTTCTAAAAATTCCACGTTTCGTTATTTTACTTCTAATTGGAATGTTTCTCCACTTTTTGAGTGCTTTGTGGTTTTTATTTGTATCTGCTT
>CAVJQD010000142.1:0-4148 GCA_963651555.1 uncultured Clostridium sp.
GAAACATCCCAATTAGAAGCAAAATAACGAAACGTGGAATTTTTAGAACATCCCTAAACTCATAAACACCTCTCAACCAATTAAACTTCTCCTTAACTCCTAAACTCCTAAACCAATAAACCAAACTCAGCCATAAACTAATTAAACCAATAAACTAATAAACCATTTTTTTTCCGTACCTTTGCACGCGAAAAAAGAGGGATGTTCTAAAAATTGCTTTTGAGATGATTTGTGGAATTTTATTTAGTAGATGGTTGGCTTGAACGAAGGAGCAATGCGAGCATTGTGACTGAGTGAAAGGCAAGCAGATACAAATAAAAACCACAAAGCACTCAAAAAGTGGAAAGACATCCCGAGTAGTAAATAATAAAACGTGGAATTTTTAGAACATCCCTAACCCAATGCACACCATTCATTCATTAGCCGTCTACGCTGCATCGAGCAACCTCGTTGTACCTTCTTATATTGCTGCTGCTGAGCAACTTGGTACTATCCTCGCCACCGAACACATCCGTCTTATCTATGGTGGCGGACATGCCGGACTTATGGGCGCTATCGCCAACGCTTCCTTGCAACATGGTGGTGAAGTCGTGGGCGTCATCCCGCAGTTTATGGTCGAACAAGGATGGGAACATAAAGGCTGCACGCAACTCATCGTCACACCCGATATGCACGCACGCAAAAGCACTATCGCCGACCTCGCCGACGCTTTCCTTGCTCTCCCTGGTGGTATCGGCACCTTCGAGGAACTGCTCGAGATCCTCACTTGGAAACAACTGGGACTCCACACCAAACCCGTCGGCATACTCAATGTCGATGGTTATTACGACAACCTCTTGCGGTGCTTCCAGCAGATGGTCGACGGCAACCTCATGCGGTCCGTACACCTCGAGAGCATGCTCTGTGTCGTCTCCTCCCCTCAAGAGGTCATGTCTGCGCTCCGACAAGCACCGCAATGGGACAAGTCTATCCGTAAAGCCGCACAGATATGATGGAACAACTCCTCCGCGCTTCATCCCCTTTCTCTGAAACGTGGCTCGCATGGGTCATGCTACTTATTCTTTGTGGCATCATACTTTCCTTCTTCCTGCAGCCGAATATCATCAGAAACTGCTTCTATAACCTCTTCAGTGACCGAATGCGAGATAACCAACTCGAACGAATATCCTTCACCTACCTCAGCGGCGGACTCCTTACCTTCAGTCATGCAATGATCTTCTCTATGTGGGTCTACTTCTCCTTCGCTATCACCTCTTCTCGCTACTCATTCCTTGGATATCTCCTCGTCTGCGGACTGTTCTTCGGCATGTATATCGTACAGGAACTTGCCTTCCAACTCGTCTGCTATGTTTTTTTTAACGACGAGATACTCCATACCTACCATCACTATCGGCTCACACGAAACACCTGTATGTGCCTCATCGGATACCCTTTACTGCTCCTACTCATGTTCACACCGTGGTTCTCACCCTTAGCCGTTCATATTGTTGCACTTATATTCTTTTCTCTGCTCTTTTTGTTCACGCTAATCAAACTTTTTCGACTTTTTTCACTGCAAGGCTTCGGTTTTCTCTACATTTTGTTGTACCTTTGCACCCTCGAAATGTTACCCTTTTTAGGGTGGGTTTATGCCTCATTTCGTTTGTTAGGTATTATGTCGTTATAAACATTTACAACATTGAAAGTCAAGAATATACTGATCTCGCAGCCTAAACCAAGTACTGAAAAATCGCCTTATTTTGATATGGAGGCGAAGTACGGCGTGCACTTCTTTTTCCACCAATTCATTCGTGTCGAGGGCTTCACACCCAAGGAGTTTCGTAAGCAGCATATCTCTATCTTAGACTATTCTGCTATCATCTTCACCTCACGACTTGGCGTCGACCACTTCTTCCGACTCTGCGAAGAGATGCGTATCACTATGCCCGATTCGATGCATTATTATTGCCCTACCGAGGCTATTGGTAACTATCTCGCGAAATATATCCAGTTCCGCAAACGCAAAGTGTTCTTCAGCGAAAGTGGTAAGATGACCGATCTCCTGCCACACATGCGCCGGCACCCTGAGGATAAGTTCCTCATGGTTGTGGCTGATGTCTATAACGATGATGTGATAAAAACCTTCGCGCAACATAACATCGAGATACACCCCGCTGTCATGTACCGCACCATCGTTAACGAGTTCACCGAAGAAGAAAAACAAGACTACGACATGTATGTCCTCTTCACACCCATGGGCGTTGCGGGTTTCCAAAAGAACTATCCCGATTTCGAACACGGCGAACATATCATCGCCTCCTACGGCGCTGCTACCGCTAAGGCACTCCGTGATGCCAACATACAAATAGATATCGAAGCACCTTCCAAAGAATGCCCTTCTATCACCGCCGCTATCGACGCCTTCCTCAAAGAAAACCATAAGAGAACGAGATGAACAATACGTTTCCAAAAGGTGAACGCCTTTGTGGAAACTTGCGGGTTGCGACGCTCCACAAAACAGGTAAGCGATTTCGTGCCTACCCGTTGCGTGTGACCTATCTTATCAAACCGGCCGACCAACCGTCTGCAAACGAACCAGTCAAAGTCCTCGTTTGGGCACCCAAGAAACTATTCCGACGTGCCGTCATGCGTAACCACTTACGCCGACTCATGCGCGAGGCTTACCGACTCCATGTGCAGTCACTACGCGAGTCCTGCCAAGCAAAAAACTGCCAACTCGAGGTATCCTTCCTCTACATAAGTCCCGACCCAACCGACTTCTATGCTGTCGAGAAAAGTATGTGCCACGCACTCGCTGTCTTAGAGAAAAAAATAACCGACTATCAGGAATAAACTCCATGCGTAAACTCATCCGAAAAATATTCCTCTTGCCGGTCTACTTCTACCGCTACTGCATCTCGCCCCTCACGCCGCCATCGTGCCGCTATACCCCCACCTGCAGCCAGTATATGGTTGAAGCCGTCATGAAATATGGCATATTCAAAGGTGCATGGCTCGGCATCAAGCGTATCCTACGATGCCACCCCTGGGGAGGGAGCGGATACGACCCTGTTCCATAATTCAACTACCAATTAACCTAACAATCATCTAACCCTATGCGTATCGATATCATCTCTGCTTGCCCAGAACTCCTCGAGTCACCACTCAACCACTCTATCGTACAACGTGCCAAAGAGAAAGGACTCGCCGAAATCTATGTACATAACCTCCGTGACTTCACCCTCGATAAGCATCGCAAGGTCGACGACTATGCCTTCGGCTTTGGCGCCGGCATGGTACTCCAAGTAGAACCCATCGACCGTGCCATCAGTTTCCTCACTTCACAACGACACTATGATGAGATTATCTTCACCGCACCCGATGGCGAACGCTTCACACAGCGAGAAGCCAACGCCCTCTCACTCAAAGAGAACATCATTATTCTCTGCGGACACTATAAAGGCGTCGACCAACGAGTACGCGACCATCTCATCACCAAAGAATATACTATCGGCGATTTCGTCCTTACCGGTGGCGAGATGCCTGCCGCTATCATGACCGATGCCATCGTGCGACTCCTCCCTGGCGCACTTGGTGACGAGACCAGCGCGCTGAGCGATAGTTTTCAAGACGGACTCTTAGAAGCCGGCGTCTATACACGACCCGCCGAATATAAAGGATGGCGCGTACCCGATATCCTCCTCTCTGGCAATCAAGCCAAAATCGACGACTGGATGTACGAACAATCCCTCCAACACACCAAAGACCGCCGACCCGACCTCCTCAAAGACTAACAAAAACCAAACTCTCTAGAAAAACTAGAACATCTAGTCCTTCTAAACCCTCAACCAATTAAACAACGTGTAAACACAAAAACGCATAAACCAATAAACAACTTTCAATCAATTAAACTTCTCCTAAACTCCTAAACACCTTAACACCTTAACCAATCTCCCTACTATCATCCTTAATTTTAAATCGGGTCAAACCCACCTTCGAATCACCTCAAAACCGAACTGCTATCATTTTCTTAGCAAAATAAACCCCAATTTGAATAAATTTAAGGAAAACTCTTGCATTGTTCCATATTTATTCCTATCTTTGCAGCCAATTATATTAAGGGATGTTCTAAAAATTGCTTTTGAGATGATTTGTGGAATTTTATTTAG
>CAVJQD010000143.1:0-3970 GCA_963651555.1 uncultured Clostridium sp.
CAGAGATTGTATGCCTGCACTTCGTAAGATATTGCTTGGCATGCCTAATTGGTAGATATGTCCAGCAGGGAGTTTCCCGTCAATTTGCTGTTGCAGTTCGTTATTGAACTGGTCGTTTAGTTTGGCAATGTCTTGAGTTTCGTAAATAGAAAATCTCGTACCATTTTGCGTGCGGTTACCCACTTGCTCTCCAATGGAGTTAATGCCGTTAAGGTTGGTTATTGTGTTTGTCATCTCCTCCAACGACATATCTTGTGTCAGTCGGTTCTTACTCTCGTAGAGCAGACGGGCGATGTCGCTATTACGCAGCGGCACGTCAAACCCTATCTTGCGCAACAAATCACGAATGGCATCGGCTATCATTTTCCAAAGCGAGCGGTTCTGCTCCGTTATACCTTTTTCGGCAAAGTGCGCCATGTACTCATCGGCTGCTGCGAGTTGTACCTGCTCCTTACCAAGCAAAACAGCACTCTCATAGAGCGATAGGTTCTTGATGTATGCTTGCATTTTTCGCGAGCCTATGGCTATGTTTTGCGTAACATACACGGCATACTGTAAGCGTTGCTCGTATGGCATCATTTTCCATACATTGCGACACAATTCATCGAACTTTTTTGCTCCGAGCATATCGCGCAGTCCTTTGTGCGATACAAACTCGTGCAACAAAGTTTTCATTACTTCATTGTAGTTGCGTGCGTTGGGGGTGTAGATATAGACTTGTCCCGTCTTGATGTTGAACCAGCCCATTACCTTATAGCCGTCCTTGATAGCACGATAGGCTGCCCCCTCGCTCTTTGGTAGGTCTTCTGCTTTATCGATAAGATTCACGCCTTTGCCCGTCATTTTTTTGGCAAAGTCGTCAACTTTCTTTTGCTCGTTGTTGGTAAGTGGAGCGGCTTTTTTCTTTGTGCCTGCTTTCGGCTTCTCGTTAGTTGCGTTATCGGGTGTTATTCCTTTCTGCTCGTTGTAGGCTTTCTCTGCAATTTTAGCGGCTAATTCGCTTGTCGCTTGCGAAATGCGCTCTTGCCCATAGATATTCTCGGCTACATAATTATCAAGCGAGGCTTTTATCTCAACGAGTGTACCGCCTTCGGCTATGCACTTTTTCACATAGTCAACAATCTCTCGCTCCGCAGCGTTACCAAAAGCCCTTTCTACCATGCGTTGCGCTCGCATCCCAACAAGGGCATTTGCTCTAACGAATAGTGGCGCGATATGCTTTTGAATATCTCTTGCAGGTAGCGTATTTAACCACCGCGCAAACTCACGCTCGGGGGCTTCGGAAAGTTCTACTGCTGCTTTTATTTCGGCATCGGTAGTTTCTGCGTTATGGTTGGCACTCGCTTTTGAGTATGCTACATAACCATTGTTGATGGCTTGCAGATGTTGGACTACAGCGCGCTCGTAAAGTATGCTTTTGAGTGCTTCGCGCTGTTCCTCATCAAGGTCAGTCATCTCGTTGCGCCCCAACTCGTCCGCTATTTCCTCTATCGAGTTTTGAGCGGCATTGCGCACAACAAACTGACTGCTTGAATGATGGTCTTCGCTTTCGGTGTCTATCTGAATAAAGATATCGTTTCCTTTGAATCCTACCTTTATGCTCTGTCCTAAACTTGGCGCAAATCCCTTTTGCTCACTCTCTTCACGCTTGCTAATGGTGCGCTCCATGGTGCTGCGCTCCGAGATGTCATCGGGGAACGGCTCGCCCTCGACCTGTATCTTTCCATCACTTTTTTGTTCAGAAATTTGGTTGTTTGGAATAGAAGTTGTATCTTTGCCGTCAGAAGATGTTTGGGAGGAGTTCCCGCTGGCGCGGTTAGTCCCTTTATTAGAACCGCTATTAACTTCAGTAGTTTCGGGACTTGTACTACTTTCTACTGCGGGTAAAGACCCAACATTAGTGTTCTTTCCAGACGGATTGATACCGAGCCCGACAAGTTGATTGTCAGTTTGAGTAGGCTTGTGCGAACGGTTAAGAGGAACTGACTCCTCGACCTGCGATGTCGGATGCAGGCTGGAATTGTTTAGCCAAACTAATTTGTTTTGTTCAATTAGTTTGGCTATTCTATTTGCCGTTTTTTCTTGGTTGGACACGACAACCTCTTTCCCGTCTTTGGCTTTCTCCTCGGCTCGTTTAGCCTCGGCTGCTTGCATTCGTTGCGCATATACCGCGTTGAACTTATCGTACAACTCCTGCAAGCGTTGAATCTCTGCTTGTGCTTTTGCTCGTTTCGCTTTCGCTTCCTCATCAATCAACGAAATAGGTTTTGACGCTATCTCTTGTTGCTTTTGCAACTTCTTCTTGATGTCCTCGAGTGTTGCAGCAATGTCGGTATCGCTATACTCGCTGAACTCATCTTGCTCCTCCGCGGTCGTTTCGGTGTTCGTTTCTGAACCGCCCTCACCAACCTGCGGTGCGCCATTTTCGCCCTGCTCGTTGGTTGTCTGCGGCTGTCCCTCTTGGGTGGCGTTATCGGTCTGCTCGTTATTCGTGTCTACTTGCTCATTGTCTGCCTGCTCGTCTGCTGCTTGTTTGCTCTCGACAAATGCAGCCGTGTCGAACTGCTCCGATGTGAGTATGTCGGCAAGTTCTTGCGAACTTACCCCTTCGGTTTCTTCTGCTCCGTCTATTCGTACAGTGTAGAGTTTGTTTGAGGCATCATGACCAACAATCTCATAGGTGTGCATTTGCGTTTGCAACACATCGCCCTCATCAAACTTAAGCACCGCCCATTGTCCGCGTTGGTCGTTGGTGATGACAGATTGCTCTGCCTCGCCTGTCTGCTCGTTGCGCGAGTTGTAAGTGATGCCGTTTGCGTCCGTGGAAACGACAGTAGTTAGCCCAATCTTGGGTGCGTTGGTATTGTAGATGATAGACCCTTCTGGGTAGTGTTTAGCGTTATATGCCGCTTGACGTATGTTCTCATCGGCTTGCGCTTTCATCTCCGACTTGTGAGCATCACCCAAGACAGCCTCTATTTGGTCGATACCTACCTGCTTGGCTTCTCCCGTTTCGGAATTGACAACGACAAAAGTGCCGTCTGATTTCTCCTTATCGATGACGGGGTTACCTTCTTTGTCGGTCGACACCACGAGGTTGCCACTCTTTACATAGAATGTACCTTCCGAGCCACCTGCTGCCGCGTTACCATCGGTATTTGTTTGAGGTTTGACTTACGTCTTGCCATCGGTATTCTCGGTTTTACTCGTATCTACTTTTTCTTTTGCCATATTATTAGCCTCCTTTTACCACCCTCTTTCGGCTCGTCTTTGCTCTCTTTGTTGTTGCCCTGCGTTGCGAGGTGTTGCTAACCATATTCGTGATAGCATCGCTATAAGCGTCTGCCGTCTTTTGATGAGTGGCGAGCGTCTGCTCGTGTGTGCCGCCCATAATCTTGTTTTTCGCCTCCGCTATCTCGTTGGTGCGTTTCAATTTCTTGTCAAGCAATTTCAAATACGCTTGGTTGTCGCTCCGTTTCGTTGGGTCTTGATAGATTTCGCTATCATAGAATGCATTTGAGGCTGCCCTCGCGTTATTGAGTGCAGCCTGCTGCTTGTCGTTGGCTTTCTTACTGCCGATGGCTGATGCTGCTGCACCTGCTGCCGACAGTGCCAATGATACTATTGTTCCTACCATATTCCTTTACATTTTGGTGTACGCTGCAAAGAAAATGATTACTCCCCATTAAATTGGCTCACTTTTATATCATATTTGTTCGTTTTTATGAAAAAAACGTCTATTTTAGAAAAGCCAACTTTTGTTGGCGTGAGTTAATAAAACAAAAAAGCCGCAATCTCGAAAGACTGTGGCTCGTTGTGTTGGTGGCGGTTCTTACTTGCCATGCAGATAGTCAATTACTCTGCGGTTGGCTTCATCTACTCGCTCCCAATCGAAAGTGATATATACACGACCTGCAAGCGATGATGGCGCGTGTCCCAATGCTCTACCTATTACACTCTCATCTATGCC
>CAVJQD010000144.1:0-3899 GCA_963651555.1 uncultured Clostridium sp.
AGATATTGTCCACACCTCGAAAGAGTTCCAACACGGCACTGCGCGTGAGCAGGTTCTTGCCACGATATGGCAATCGATAGAGCGTCTTGCCCATGTAGGTGTAATCATTTTCATCGTAGAGCCAGCCTGCATGCTGCTCGTCAAAACAGTAACCCAACAGATAGAACTTCTGCGGCTTGGTGAGTGAGTTCCACTCCCCATCGATGTAGATGCTTTTGGCATGTGCGGGCTTATTGATAGAGGGCGCGACATGGCGCGTGCCCGTTGCCGCTGCCCTCCTTTCGCACGACATCATCGGCGTAGTACGTGGGCGTCCACGCTTGCGCTTGATGGTGCGCGGTGCAGTTTTTGTGTCAAATAACCAGTGATAGAGTCCCATCTATTTTTTGTATTTGTCTTTGAGTTGTTGCAGCATCTGCTCGTTAACTGTCTGTTCTCCTTTCTTTGCGCGTTCCGCTTGAAGATCCTCTAGCCAACTGTGGTCTTCTCTGCCCTCGCGGTAGAGGTGCATGTTGGTGGATTTCAAATCCTCGGGCAGCGACTCATCGGCTTGCCGTTGACGCGCGAACACTTCGGCTCGTGTGGTGCGCTGTTCTGGCACTTCATCTTTCCAATGTATGGCGAGATAGCGATGATAGCGCATGCCGGCATCTTGGGGGTTATACAAGCCCGACAGTGCGATGGTGCCGTCGCTCTCGAAGTAGCGATAGAAACGTTTCTCGATGCTCTTGACTT
Source organism: uncultured Clostridium sp. (assembly GCA_963651555.1). GTDB lineage: Bacteria > Bacteroidota > Bacteroidia > Bacteroidales > Paludibacteraceae > Colicola. Next base: position 736 of record CAVJQD010000144.1, read on the forward strand.
GGTCGAGCACGCAGACCGCCTTGTAGGCGAACGAGTCGGCAAAGCGGCGCGAGTAGTGTGCGATGCAGTAACGGCGTTGCGCCTCGACAAACTGCCGTGCCGTCATCTCACCTGCGATTAAGTAGTGCCAGTCTTTGATGAAGAGATAGGCGCAAGCTTTGCGTTTTCTGACGTCGCAACCTTTCTTTTTCAGATAGTCTAGGCGATTCTGCTCATCTTCATAGAGGTCGAGATTGGGTCTCTTGCGCAGCCTCTGCACATAACGTCTGTCGCGTTTCAGGAACTGCTCCAAAAAGTTTTTGATGGTCTCGGTGTGGCATCGCTTGGGGTAACACCAACACGCCAACACCACATCGGAGGTCAGCGCCAGTTGGTAGATGCGTCGCAGTTCGTTCATGAACGCTGCGTCTTTTTTCTCGGACACTTTCTTATCGAAGTAGGCTTGGAAGTGATCGCACGACCAGTCGCGCTGCTCTTCACTCGCGACCTTGAACGGGTTGCAAAGCACAGAGTGACCTCTGTCGCACCGCACCACTACCCCATGCCGAAGGGTGTTCTCTTGTCCTTTATGTAGATTGCCGATGAAAATCATGCGTCACGTCACATTTGCTCTTAAATCAAGTCCCAACCTGCAGTGATATCAGCCATCATAGGGGCTGAACCGTTCTCGACGATGGCCATTGCGAAGACTATCTTACAAAGTTTCTCGCGCTCCTCTTCGCAGATGGTTTCAGTCAAGGAAAATCCCGTTGTTTTGGCAACATTGGCGGCATAAGAAGTTGGGTTATTTCCATCGGAGGCAGGTGCCCACTTGTTGATAATTTTCTCTATGGTGTTGCAATGGTACTTGCTGATGTACGATTGCAGGTTTTTCAGCGCCGCCCTAAAGCCATACGCCATGGTGGTGAACTGCTCAAACGCACCATCGGTGTTCTCCGAGGTTGGTACTTTGCCTTTCCAGTTGTTCGATGAGATGCGCAGGTTCAGCGGGTTATTGTTGCGGTAGCCACGCACCTTCTGATTGTACTTCGTAGAGTGTTCGATGTTCATATTTTCTCCTTTTGCTGCGGGAGCATTGCTGAGGTTGGTGCGCGTGAGGGTCTCTTTAATTTCGCGTGTCAAGATGTAGATGACCACGCCTGCCACGATGCCCACCATCACCACGACGGCAATGCCGATCCCTATTTGTTGTTTGCTCAATTTCATCTTCATATCTTTACAAATCGCAAAACTATGCGTATGACTATCGCCAGCACTACAAGCGCGAGTGCGATGATGCCTAACCAGAAGAAGAACGACTGCCCTTGGTTCATCTCGCAGACTACCCTATCGCGGTACTCGATGCGTGTGGTGTAGGCCGGCAGCGTGATGGTGTCGCGGTAGTGTATGGTGTCAGTTCGTGTGCGCACCTGCAGGCGGTATTTGTCCTCACTCATAGCAGAGATGGTGGCAGTAGCGCCCGAGGCAGTCTCGACCGCCAGGTCATTATTTCGTGTGCGGCTCTGTTCCGGTGAGCTGCCGCCTGTCGCCATGCCACCAAGGTCTGCTATCGTAAAATCGACATACGCCGAGTCGCCCGGCACAACTACTTCTTTGCTAACCACCAGACTGGTGTCGTATGCCAACTCTGGATAGCGTGCAAGCAGCATCGCGAGCCGTTTCTGCGGTGCGCAACTGGCGCACAGGGCGATGAGGAGTATGAGGAGTGAGTGTTTCGTAGGTTTATTGGTTTATGGGTTGATTGGTTAATTGGTTGATTGGTTTATTAGTTTATGCGTTTATTGGTTTTGGTGCTGTGTTGCACCTTTTGCCGTAAAGTGTTGATCTCTTCTTGCATCTGAGCAAGATTGGCTTTGAGCATGGCGTTTTCTTTGCGCAGTTCGACGATTTGGTTGATGAACCGGTCGTTCTTATCGAGCAGGTCGACGATGCGCTCTTGCATGATGACGATGTCGTCGTCGTGGCGCTTATGCTTAGCCACAACAAAGGTGACGATGGTGGTGATGACGCTGACTACCCAACCACCAAGGGCGATGAGTTGCTCTATCATGACTCTACAAGTGTTTTAAGTTTGATCAATTTCTCCTCAGTCATCTCGAGGATGGTATCACCAATGTGCATGGTGAAGTTCTCTGAACAACTCAACGCTCGTTGTTTGTCGGGATAGATGTCGTATTTCTCCCAATCGGTCCATGTGCCGCTCACACAGGAGCGTGTGATGAACTTTTGGGTATTAAGTCCAACATATCCACCCACCATCACGTATTGCATCACGTAACTATCGGTCAAGCGCTCCACGCTCAAAATAGAATCGGCTTTGATGCCTTCGTGCAGCACATACAAGCCGGGCGTGGTCACGTCATCTATGTTGCTGATGCTCTTGACATAGTTGGTGCTGGTACCCTCTTCGCGTTCTGTGGTGAAGACGACATCGATCTCGCCTTTTAGGCCGATGCCGTTAACGCCATCAGTTCCTGCCTCGCCTGTGTCGCCTTTTATGCCCTGCTCGCCCTGCGCTCCCTGTTCACCTTGTGGACCAGGAGTCAGCTCGATGGCTTCAAGCAGGCTGTCGATGGAGCTTTTGGTATAGGCATCGGTTATGCCATAGCCTGCGAGCGTGGTCGAGCGATCGGCTTTGACGGTGAGCAGAGCCAAGACAAACGTCCTAATACGCTGCCAAAGTATGCCTAAATTGGTCTTATCTATCTGATGTATCTCTTCCATATCACGTGGTGGTTCTATAAGTTATCTCTATGTTGACGACGCGCAGTTGCACGGTGGTTTCGGTACTGCTGTTTTGTATGTATATCTGCGTCAAGCCTTGACCATTGATGGTCTCTACGACATGCTCGCCATCGTTCTCGGTTGACCAATTGGTCTGGATAAGCTCGGTATTTTGCAGCACGTTGTTGCTAGTGTCGGTCTCTACGCCGGCTACCATGTTGTTTCCTTTGTACTGACCGTTGTATTTTATCCGTATGGATTGGATGTAAGCCCCCACGACCAAGGTCTCCAAGTACAAGATGTGTCCTTTATAAAATCGTGGTGCGGCGATATAGGAGTCGTTCACAGCGGTGGTGCCATAGCCTTTGCTCTGCGTCAAGCGAACGACACCATTGCCTGCGTACCATTTTATCTCTTTAGTGTCGGCGAAGTAGGTGCCG
>CAVJQD010000145.1:0-3811 GCA_963651555.1 uncultured Clostridium sp.
CATTTGCTCACACTGACAGATACAATGCTACCGTAGCCCAGCACCGTCATCACATACGCCAGCACACCTATTCCTGTCTTACTCATTTGAGTAAACACCATTGGGTCGTACACCTTAACAAAGCGTGTAGCATCGCTATAACGAGGCTTATATGTACTACTCATAGCCACATCTACCACCTCCCCTGTTTCAGTATTCACTACATCTACCTGCTTCGCACCACCGTAGTACTTCTTACCATACTTCCAGCGCTTCACATCAATCTCATAAGGGTTCTTCATATCTCCACTATCTAATAGTTCGTAGGCAAAGGTAAGCATTTTGTACTAATAATACAAATTTTTGTACTAACAATACAATTTTTCGTACTAATAGTACAATTCCCATCTCTGTAACTAATTGATAATCACACTCTTATTTTTTCCCCTATTATCTACTTCTTCTATAATATAGAGGAAACCTAACCCTTTCCTACTTCCCCTCCCCATTATTCCGTTTTTTCCCAAATTTTGCGAAAGTTACACTTATATATATGGGTACGCCATGCGTGTGCGTGCCTTTTAATGCTCCCCCCCCCCTGTCGTGGCGTTGCTGCAGCCGTGGCGGCTACTTTGCAGCGTTTTTGTGGCGTATCTATAGCGTAAGTCGCTGAAAGTCAGGCGGTTACACGGCTCTCATGCGCGCGCGCCCGCTCCTTTTAATTTGGCGGCTCGATTAATTTTGCCGTGGTTGTCGGTGGGGGGGGGCTATAATTGTAGTGTAAGAATTGACAGTGGTCAAACGGCAGCCCGAGGGGGTTTCGGGCGGAAAAGAAAAGAATTGAAATAGTGGGATGGCGGTGTATCCGTGCAAGGGCGCAAAATTATAGTCTATAATAAGACTTGTAGCTGCGTGAACAGAGTCTCATGGTACGTGTGTAGTGTATGGCAACTTGAGATCACTCAAGCGAAAGAGAGTAACATACGGGCGGAGGGGCATAGGAATACAAAGAGTAGCGGTAGCGAAATTGCGAACTGATAGCATCCAAATTTGGGCGGTAGGTAGAGCCTCGAAATCTACCTACATAGGTATAAATCATGAGTGAGGAAACCCAGCCATGCGTCCCCATTTGGGGCGCAAGCGACAAAAGAGTATTTTCAACCAAAGTGAAAAAACAAGAGTCATGAGCGAGTGCGGCATCCGTGAATCGGAGCGAATGCATAGACTACAAGAGTCCATGATTAACTATTTTAGAAAGTTGGTGATAGGCGCATGGCATCAATTGTGAGAGAATTGCGAGCTAACTAATAACATCATGTAAAGCCATGGAATAAGTGCTATTTTCGGTTGAGGGCTCGATTCAGAATCGACCACATCGATGAGGTGTGGTGTGGCTCGGCTTCCACGACCCTCTCACTTAACTTTTTAATTTTTATTTTTATGACAAAAACAACAAAAAAAGTCGCTGCAAAGCGCAACAAAAACGAAAGCAATTACGGCAAACTACTCGCTGCAAACAAAAGCTACAAAGTAAATACTGCGGAGTTATCGTTCGTAGTAGATACTATCAACGCGTTTGCGCGCAAAAAAGACCCTGAAATCGCTGCCTTTTTCAAGGCACAAGGCATCGATTTCATGCCCGCTGAAAAGAGGAACATGAAAGAGGGGAGTCGTTATTTGACGCCCGAGATTGTGTTAGCTGGCTGGAGGTCAGACCTTGTGACTATCGACGAGAACGGCAACAAAGTCTATAACCGGCGCATCAAGGGCGAATTGCGCCCCGTCACAAAATGGAACGCATTCGTGATTTTACAATGCGCTACCCGTGTTTGGGTAGCGCTCGAGTTGCAGGCTCGCAAAGCGGCTCGCCTCGCTGATAGTGCCAAATAAGGCACTATCTTTTTTTGTAATTGTCATCCGCAAAACGATAGTCGACAAACCTTGCGAGTAACACTCGCAAAAATAGGTATCTATCTGATAAATAGTCCGCAAAAAAAGCAGGGTCTAAATGCTTGCAATTATTGCGCAAACTTTTTATCTCAACCTCCGTGCAACCTTGCGAACGGAGGTACTCTACATCATCGGGCGTGAGTTGTATCATAAACAAACGATTTGCGCCTGCAAAATTACAAACAAAATTTCATACTAACAAATTAAAAAAAATGAAAGCACCAAAAATCATCAGGCTGCTTGCGTACCATCTATTTCGTGGGTGGTACTGCGAACAGATGCAAAAAGCGCTCGACTACAGCAACGCTCGGCGTGCCGAGCGCATGGACTCGTGGATGGAAGCGCAATGCTACAACTACGCTCTGACATTGGGGAGTCGTGGGTCTGACTTCTCATTCTTATTTGAAAACAACATCGGACATATTTAACAACAAACGACATGGAAAAATTTCTTGAACGAATCACAATCTGCAGCGCCATCTTTGGCGCTGCGATTGTAATCTATTGCGCCATCGTGTATGGCTTTTAATGCAATAGCACAGGGTGCAGGTTATTGGTTTAACCTGCGCTCACTACTACGCCCACGCACCATCTGTGTAGCGTGGCACTTTCCCACCAACAAGCAGGCTCGCCACGCTGTGAAGCGTTGCGTGCTTGTACCTACCTTTTCGAGGTACAATGTGGGACATACAAAAGTAAAAACAAACTAACATTTTTATAAACTTAAAGACCTTGCTGCGTATAGGTTAGCGGCATACGACTATGGCAACAACAAAAGCCACAACAAAAAACCTCTCGTTCGCTTTCGAAAGAGAGACAAAAAACACCATCCGCTTCTCGGAGGTGTTAGCGGACAGCCTTGACACGCCTGTGCTTGGCACTATCTACGTGAGCAAACATGCCCTGAAAGAGATGGGCTACGCCACGGGTAACACCATCACCATGACCTTGGCGGTGGCAAAGTAACCTATCGAGAACAACGACAGGCGCATGACGAAAGTTGTGCGCCTTGTTTTTATCTGAAACTTAACAATTTATTTATAAAACTATGAACGTGTATAAAAAAATCCTGCAAATTGCAGGTGCAAAGAATGAATGCGTCGGCGTCATGTCGAACGACGATGCCAAAAAGGCGGCTCTTGGTTTGGCGTACGCCAACCAAGACGACTTATTTATAAAACCAGCAAGAAGCAGGCACCTACCTGCTCGTTTGGCGGAGTTGCAAACTCATGACTCCTCTCCTCTATATGAGGAGCAGCCTGACGAATTGGTGTGTGAACAACACACCTATAAATTTCAGACTCGCTGCGACGCGAGCAACATAGACAACTGGCACTTGAGTGCCGTTGTGGAATGGCTACTCCTCGTCGCCCCCAAAGTAGAGGGCAACGAAGAGGGCATCATTCAAATTACAGTCCCCCTTTTGCTCAACGAAGACTGGTGGCAACAGTACTTTATGTCCCTTGACTACAACGGTCGTATCGCATACGACCCAGACGAATACACCGTCTGCGAAAGATGCGGCGAGGTCGTAAGAAACGATAGCACCACAACCGTGCATGTCAAACATGGCGGTGAGGAGCAGTGGTGCGAGGACTGCGTCGACGGCTACGCATTTCATTGTGACCACTGTGCTTCGTGGTACGACGGTTCATGGTTCAACTCGTACGAAACCACAGACCATGATTTCGTATGCGAGGGCTGCCTGTGTAGTTGGTACTCAATTTGTCAAGACTGCGGACTTGCTGTTTACGAAGATGCCGTCGTCTGGATTGACGATGAGCCCTTCTGCGAGGGCTGTGCTGCCAGCCACGAAGATGTGGCTGACGACTATCGCATTCGTGGGTATCACTGCAACCCGGCTTGCCACAAGCACTATGCC
>CAVJQD010000146.1:0-3797 GCA_963651555.1 uncultured Clostridium sp.
GTGGCAAAGATAGGATATTTTTGCCTTATACCAAAATGTTTTTGTGAAATAATGGGGAATTGAAGTCAATTTGTGCGGCAAGATGCAGGGTGTAATTATGGGCAAAGGAAATAATGTTACATTTGCTTTTTTGAATTCACACTTTATAGAAATGGCACAATTTTGCAAAGTATGCTTTATAAAATAGGGGTTTAATGAGGAGTAAGGCGGTGTTTAGAGCAGGCAGTTATATTTACAACTATCCTATGAAATGAAACAAAAATCGCCTGATTTATCCTATAAAATGAAACAAATTCTTGCAGATTTTACCTATAAAATGAAACAAGGTATTGCGTAAGTGGTTTATTTACTGTACCTTTGCGGGCAAAATAACAAAGAGTCAAAAAGGGTTGTTATGTTTACTAGAAAAGCGATAGAAGATCTGCGGCAGTGGGCTGCTGCGCCACACCGCAAACCACTCGTTTTGCGCGGTGCAAGACAAGTGGGTAAATCTACATTGGTAAAAGAGTTTGGACAAGAGTTCGATGTCTATATCCCGCTCAACTTAGAGCGCAAAGAACACCGTCATCTATTTGATTGTGATATAGATGATACCGTTAGGCAGATATTCCTATTGGCACAACAGCCCATGGACAAGACCAAACGGACACTACTATTCATCGATGAGATACAAAACTCACCCGCAGCCGTGGCTCTGCTGCGATATTTCTACGAGGACTATCCATGGATATACGTCATAGCGGCAGGATCACTATTGCTTACGCTAACCAATCAACATATATCATTCCCTGTAGGACGGGTACAGTATATGCGGCTTAACCCGTGTTCGTTCTCCGATTTCCTTAATGCTACAGGCAACGAACTGCTGCAGCATGAGGTGGAGAATCTCAATATCAATGCCTCGCTTCACGATATGACCATGCGGTTGTTCTCGGAGTTTGCCCTCGTAGGCGGCATGCCAGAGCCTGTTGCACGGTACGCTGAGACTCATGATATTGTTGCTCTGCGTGATGTGTACGACTCTCTGCTCCGTAGTTATAGTGAGGATGTGGAGAAATATGCCAAGACCGAGACTATGAAGAATGTCATACGGTTACTACTTAAAAGTGGGTGGACCTATAGTACGGAGCAGATAACATTAGGTAACTTTGCGGAGTCGAACTACAAAGCACGAGAGATAGGTGAAGCGCTGCGGACGCTTGAGCGTACATACATTCTAGAACTGGCCTACCCTATCACTTCTACCACACTGCCTATCGTGCAAGAGACACGGCGTAAGCCTAAACTTTTCTGGCATGATATGGGATTGGTTAACTATGCCGCAAATATACAGCAAGAGGTGATGTTCTCCGATAATATCATGGACACTTGGCGAGGTAAATTAGCCGAACAGATAGTGGCTCAAGAACTGCTCTCGGGTCATACTCTTGCGGATGCACATAGGGACTTCTGGGTAAGAGGTACGGCTGGTAGTAGTGCGGAACTCGATTTTGTCTATGTTTATCAAGGTATGGTGATACCCATAGAGGTAAAAGCGGGGCATAATGCGCATCTCAAGTCGTTGCAGCAGTTTATGGAACAGGCGCCGCATTCCACGGCAATACGGGTATGGGCGCAACCGCTGCAAGTCGACCAAGTGCAGACGACATCGGGCAAGCACTTCCAACTCATCAGTGTCCCCTTCTATTATGTACATCTGCTTGATAAGTTACTCAAACGGCTGATTCAGTAGAGATTGTTCCCATATCTGCTATTCTTCGGTAGGTTCTTGAGTAATTGATTTATTTTGCGTATCTTTACCGGCAGAATTGGCATCTCCTATTTGCTGCGAGATCCCCGCAACAGACGAGTTATCTCGTTCCATAGTTGAAGGATTAGGAATGGGGATGCCTTTTTTTGTCCCTATCCATTTCAAGTAATCGCATGAAATTAGACATGCCAATTTTTTTGCTCCGCATTCTCTAAAAAAACGAACTTAACGTAAAATACTCAGCAAAGTTGACTACACAAAAAAAAGCACCAGCGAGATTTTGTCCTCACTGGTGCTTTTAGGAGTTGGCGTTTGTTAAATCAGTACACTGATAATGCAAACAACGGAACGATATTCTCCCATATTCTATTCCCTATTGCTGTGTTTATGGCAACGAATTTTTGCAATAGTATCTTGCATTTTTTGCTGCAATACCTTTTGGACATTCTCTGAACTTTTGCGGGCTGAGTTCGCCACCTGTGTCATCAACACATGTAGCATTTCATCTGTTGGCTCATCCATTGACGTCAAACGATAGCCCTTGAACTCATTGCTACTTTCGATTGTTCTTCCATGCTTTTGCTTGTTCTGTTAACCTGTATTGCTGGTGGGGATGATTTGGAATGTCTGGATATTTGCGTTCTATAGCATTTTCCTTAAGGTCTGGAAGGAGGTACGTATTTTTAAAGCTCTTTTTGTCAACAAGTCCCATCATTTTCATAATTGCAGACACCGGCACGTACTCATCCGGCATGGCATCAACCAGTCGTTGAACTTAAGGGGTACTTAAGGGGTACTTGGGGGATACTTAACTGTAGCTGCAAACCTACAGGAGTTTTCACTGGGTCAGTAACGGGACGCACAAATGTCACGCATATAAATCCGCCGTTGATACTCCATGTTGATAGAGCTATCATTTGCCTTCCTTTTGCCATATTTTTCCAATAAAAGGATTTCCACGCAGAAATAGGTATTTTTGTCGAATAAGAGGGCTGGTTTTTGGTATTTTTGTCGAATAAGCATATTTTTCTGCTTTTCAGTATTGGAAAATGACGAAATAGAGTGTAACTTTGCGACACAATAATCAAGCAATACCTATATAGCCATGAAAAAGATTCTATTTCTCGTCTTGTCAGTTGTGCTTTGTGTATGTCTGCTAGGCTGCGAAAGATACGAAATGCGTATCGAACAGGTTGTTTGGCAAAATGATACGCCGTACGATTTGAACATATCGGTTTATATTAACGGCAGTGATACTTGGAATTTCTCTATCGAAAGGGATGCAGAGAGCATGATCTACAATCAAACTTATAAGCAGTATTCATTTTCTGAGCGGATAAAGACAGACCAACCTACACATTTTCTGCCATTTGAGTGGTCGAATTGGCTTTGCGATCAAGGACTAATTGATTCGCTTGTGATATATGATGCTGAATCTGGTGCCGAACTGATGCGCTGCAAAGCTCAATCTTACACCTATCGCCCATTTTTAGCAAGTAATTATTATTTGTCAGAGAACATTACAAATGGTACACGCTATACATTTAGCATTAATGACGAAATGTGTAAACTATCGCGTGGAGAATGTCCTTGTTCTCAGAATGATTCGGTGATAAGTGTTGAAAATGAAAAGGGAATCATCTATTTTAATTCTTCTTATGTTATCTGGTATTTTAGTGGAAAATATTCCCATTATATGCTTGAAAATTTGCCAGAAAAATTTCAACGCGAAAATTTGTCGGTAAGTGTAACTGGTACAGGATCGTCGGCAAGTGTGCCTAATTCATGGGGGTGTAATTTTATATTCTCGGGTGGCTGTCTTTCAGATTATAGCATCGTAGAAAATTAACGTATCAACTTCACTGATCTCACACAAAAAAAGCACCAGCGAGGTTTTGTCCTCACTGGTGCTTTTTTTTGGGGGGGGTAACAATATGTTCTAGAGCATTTTTGCCGTTTGGGCGATTTAGTGTTGAGCCGATGGCGTTTACTTTCGTGCTTGGCTATGGCTTCTTTGTCGCTGTACTTGCCCGTAAGCACCCTGTTC
>CAVJQD010000147.1:0-3752 GCA_963651555.1 uncultured Clostridium sp.
ATCCTATACCATTGAGACAGCCGACTCTGCACATGCCAATTACCATATTGTCTATCCTTGGAAAGCAGAAAAGAGTTACGAGATAGTACTCGACAGTGCTGCCTTTACCGACATATATGGATTTAGCAACTATGCCACAAAAAGTACCTTCAAGATTCGTTCATTAGACGAGTACTCTACCCTCATTGTCAAGATAGAACCCTACACCGAAGAGGCAGTAATAGAGATACTAAACGAGAAAGACGAAGTAGTACGCACAATGCCTGCTGCAGCCGATGGAACAAAGTTTGAGTACCTCAAGCCCGAGAGTTTCTATATGCGTTTATTCATTGACAGTAACCATGATGGCAAATGGACAACAGGAGACTGGATGGAGAAACGCAAACCGGAAGCAGTATATTACTTCGGAAGCAAACTGACCCTGCGAGCCAATTGGGATATCGAACAGACATTCGACTATCTAACCCTCCCTATCACAGAACAAAAACCGCAAGAACTAATCAAAGACGCTAGCGGGAAAGATAACAAGAAGAAATAAGAACGAAATAAGTACAACCAGCTGTTCTACATCTTCGTCTCATAATGCCATCGCCTTTCTACAGCGATAGTGGTATCATAGCCATGTCCGGGATAGACAATAGTATTGTCCGGCAATACAAGTACCTTCTGCTCAAGACTGTTTTGCAAGGCATCATAGTTACCCGTAGGCAAATCAGTACGCCCTTCACCTCCTGCAAAAAGAGTATCACCTGAGAACAAGATTGGCATATCACCATCCTGACCGAAATAGCATACACTGCCTGCACTATGTCCTGGCGTATGAATAACACGCAGCGAGATAGCACCAAAGGCCAATATATCGTTCTCTTGAATAGGTATAAACTGAGTTAGAGGCTCACCGGAGAAAGGACATCCAAAAGCAGCAGCCTGCTGCGCTTGACGCTCAAAGAGGAATGTATCATCTGTATGTAGATGAGGTAAGACATGATAGTTCTCAAATACAAACCGAGCACCGAATAGATGATCAAGGTGTGCATGAGTAAGTAGATGCGCCTTTACTTGAAGTTGATTCTGATCGATATAATCCTTAAGTCTCGCCTTTTCACCACTCGTACTGCTGCCTGCATCAATAATGATAGTCTGCTTATCATTGTCCGAAACAACATAAGTACACTCGGCAAAAGGATTAAACCGGAATATCTTGATAGTGAACATACTATTCTCAATGAAAGGCTATCAACTCTCCACTTCTCTAAACACTCAACTCTAAACTCTAAACGGGCACAAAGACTACTTTCTTAGTTTTAAAATAGTCCTCATCGAAGAAAGTAGACAAGTCTGTTACTTCTGCTATACGATGAAAAGGCTTCAGTTCGTCCGTCAGTTCACCACCTTTAAGACATATCAACCCATTAGGCAATGCATTACGCTGCTGCTTAGTTATATTCTTCTTAGTTAGACGAACCAAATCCGGCATCGGCATCACAGCACGCGATACAACAAAGTCAAACTGTTCATTGATATCTTCTACTCTTGCTTGTACACAACGAACATTAGTTAAGTGAATAGCATTAGCAATCTCAGTAGCAACACGCACTTTCTTGCCGACACTATCAACCAACAGAAAAGATACTTCGGGAAAAAGAATAGCCAATGGGATACCAGGAAAGCCTCCACCAGTACCCACATCCATAACATGGGTATCCGCCTTGAAGTTGATTATCTTAGCAATAGCCAAAGAGTGGAGGATATGATGCTCATAGAGATTGTCTATATCCTTACGCGAGATGACATTAATCTTGGCATTCCACTCTGGATACAAAGAACCGAGAGCCAAGAACTGCTGTTCTTGAGTCTCGGTCAGTGTAAAGTATTTCTTGAGGACAGACAACATTCCTCTGTGGATTAGTCTGCCATGTTGGTGAAGACATTCTGCACATCTTCATCCTCTTCGATCTTATCAATCAGTTTCTGTACCGACTCACGCTCTTCATCGGTGAGCGTCTTGTAGTCGTTAGGGATACGAACAAACTCTGCCGAGTTAATCTCAAAGCCGTTATCCTCTAAGTATTTCTGTATCTGTGAATACGACTGGAAATCACCTTGGATAATGATATTACCCTCTTCGTCTTGTCCAAGTTCATCAACGCCATAGTCGATCAACTCCAGCTCAAGTTCATCAAGGTCAATACCTTCTTTAGGTGCTACTGTGAATATCGACTTACGGTCGAACAAGAACTGCAAACAACCTTGGGTACCAAGTGAGCCACCATGTTTGGTAAAGTAACTACGGATATTGGCAACAGTACGCATGTTATTGTCGGTTGCTGTCTCAACAAAGATAGCGATACCATGAGGACCATATCCTTCGTAGTTGATTTCTTTATATCCCTCTGCCGATTTATCGGTGGCTTTCTTAATAGCACGCTCGATATTCTCTTTCGGCATATTCTCTTTCTTACACTGTTGAATGAGGACACGCAGACGAGGGTTACCATCAGGATCTGCACCGCCTTCACGAGCAGCGATAGTTATTTCCTTACCTAACTTGGTAAATGTACGCGCCATGTGTCCCCAACGCTTCAGTTTGGTGGCTTTGCGATATTCAAATGCTCTTCCCATAGATATGATATTTACAATGGAGTGTTATTTATTTCAAAAATCGGCTGCAAAGGTACGATATTCTCCCCATAAATGCAAATAGGGCACAGAAAATAATAGAGCAGGTATGCTCACGCTACATTGATACCCATAACAAACATTCTCAATTACCAGCCTTTTGTAAACACTATCCAATTGGCTTGGTACTCGGATGCAGAATTGCTAACTTACGTTTTAATGTGTTAATGATGTTTGAGGCTAATATACCACATACGGATATTTAATTGTGACATCAAGTGTTTTGTTAGAATCTATGCCTTTGAATGCGTACGTAATATCTTTGTGATTTTTCTCATTGAGTAGGACTAGTATATCTTGAATGCTGCTCCAATTATCATAAATAAAATTGCGTAGATAGGAATAGCCGATCTGTTGAGTCATGTCATCATAAGTAACATCAGGTATTTCTATGATATATCGGAGTTCCTTTTGATCGTTTCGAATATCTATTAATTGGCAATCGCTAAATGGGTAAGGAAGAATGTCTAAATAAGCTTGGACTAATTTATCTATATCTTCCTGTGGCACACGATAATCATCGTCCATATTTACAGCATCCTTATATTCCTTAGGAGTTATCTCAAAAGAAAAAGAATCCGCATCATTCATATCCTTTGCCATTATCCGCAATGTATTTCCTCTCAAGAAGAAAAAAGTGTATGGTGTTTCTGCTGCAGCACCTAGGATATCATGTTTAATGAACAATTGCAGTCCCAGCTTTTGATGTTCTAACAAATCACTAGTTTTAGTGTTTTCTAGGCGCATGGGCACAACAAGCATTTTCCCATCTTTATAGACAGGAAGTTCTGTTATACCATAATTGGATGTAATGGGGCGAGCCTCATTCATAGTATTTATCATATAACGAGTGCTGATAAACTTACTTGATAACGGATGATTGGCAACATCAGCAATTGCGATGAATGATAGCAATAACGCTGCCGCATAAACGCCCAAAACAGATAAATCTACCTTTTTCCAATGATATGGTTTTGGAATGATGTTTTTAATTCTTTCAGAACAAGCAATAAAGCTTCCCCATACCAATACCCACACTATTCCACGAATTGCATCAACAAGTATTTCAGAAT
>CAVJQD010000148.1:0-3751 GCA_963651555.1 uncultured Clostridium sp.
GTATAAAAAGGTACTCGTGGATTATTACTAAATGTTGAAGTTATGGCATACAATGCAATAGACATAGCCAAGAAGATGATATTTATGGCGCAAGAGGATGAGGCAAATGGAGGAGAATGTTTGACAAACTTAAAACTTCAGAAACTGCTTTATTATCAACAGGGTTATCATTTGGCTGCGTTTGACACTCCGCTTTTTGAGGAGAATGTTGAGGCGTGGATGTATGGACCTGTTGTGCCAAAAGTGTATAGTGCTTATTCAGAGTTTGGTGCGCAATCCCTTCCTATGGAGTCGGGTAGTCCATTAACTTTGAATGAGGATGAGGAGGTTTTGTTTTCGCAGGTGTTTGATGCTTATCGTGATTTTTCCGCTATTGGGTTGATGAACAAAACTCATCAAGAAAAACCTTGGAAGGACGCTTTGCCTCATGACAAAGGAACTGTCATCCCTTTGGAGAGTATGAAGTCTTTTTTTAAAACTCAATTGCAATAGAGTTCCAAAATGGGTAGATCCTTTAATATTAAGAGGCAAATACCAGAGGTTCAATCTATTGGAAAGAATCCTTCAAAAATGGTTTTTGGTTTTTCTGAATTAAAAGACTTGAGTTTTGAAAAGGCTGAAAAAGATGGACGATTTTTCATTAAATTTCTCAGAAGGTTGAGGCAACTTAGCCAGTTAGACTGGGAAGTAGTAAATACTTCAGCACGTCATTCGTATGGTTGGGAAACAATCAATGTGAAGAATATGGAATCGTCTGCTCGTCAGGTAGTTCCTGCTGGAATGGACAAGTTATTGGTCTTTCGTGCAACAGGTGATAATCACGTTTTCGTTGGATATCGACAGCAAAACATCTTTGAGGTGATTTTCATAGAATATGTTTTCGGGGATGTTTATAATCATGGGTGAATTTCCCTTCGCAAGGGAGGCCCTTTTTTAAAATTTAATGTAGCAAATGCTTTCTAAATCCGCTAAAATATACGTCGCTGGCCACCACGGATTGGTTGGCTCCGCGATCTGGAATAACCTCAAAAGTAGGGGTTATGAGAATCTTGTGGGTCGCTCGCATTCTGAGTTGGACTTGACCGACCAACTTACGGTGCGTCGTTTCTTTGACGAGGAACGCCCCGATGCAGTAGTGCTTGCTGCTGCTTTCGTGGGCGGTATCATGGCAAACTCGCTCTATCGTGCGGATTTCATCATGATGAACATGAAAATCCAATGCAATGTGATCAGTGAGGCGTACGCTCATGGCGTGCAGAAACTGCTCTTCTTGGGTTCAACGTGCATTTATCCTAAAAACGCGCCACAGCCTATGAACGAGGATTGCCTCCTCACCTCCGAATTGGAATACACCAACGAGGAATATGCCATTGCAAAGATTGCCGGACTGAAAATGTGTGAGTCGTATAATCTGCAGTATGGTACAAACTACATCGCTGTGATGCCGACTAACCTCTACGGCCCTAACGATAATTTCCACTTGGAGAACTCCCACGTTATGCCTGCTATGATGCGCAAGGTCTATTTGGCAAAACTCTTGCACGACCAAAACTGGGACGCTATCAAGACGGATATGAATAAGCGACCTGTAGAGGGTATCAACGGATCATCTTCAAAGGCGGAGATTGAAAAGATTCTTGCCAAGTATGGCATTGAGAATAACAAGGTTA
Source organism: uncultured Clostridium sp. (assembly GCA_963651555.1). GTDB lineage: Bacteria > Bacteroidota > Bacteroidia > Bacteroidales > Paludibacteraceae > Colicola. The sequence continues at coordinate 1,671 of CAVJQD010000148.1, forward strand.
CTCTTTGGGGAACTGGCACGCCACTTCGTGAGTTCCTTTGGAGCGAGGATATGGCAGATGCTTCGGTTCACTGCTTGTTGAACGTGGATTTCAAAGATATTATCGGTATTGAAAAATATTCTTCAGTGCATTACGGTGCAAAGGCAGATGGCACGGTAGACCGCAATCATTCCGCAGGACGTGGCGGTGCGATTCCCTCGCTTGGCGAAATACGCAACTGCCATATCAATGTGGGTACGGGTAAGGAATTGACCATCCGTCAACTTTCCGAATTGGTTGTTAAGGCAGTGGACTTCAAGGGTGAAGTGTTATTCGATGCTTCAAAGCCAGACGGCACACCTCGCAAACTCATCTCGGTGGACAAACTGCACCGTTTGGGTTGGACGCACAAGGTCGAAATCGAAGATGGTGTGCAAAAACTCTTCGATTGGTACAAAAGCACGCTTAAGTAACCATTGTTATACTTTTTTATAAATTACAACAGCAACAAATCATGAATAAAAATATAGCCCTTATCACTGGCGTTACGGGTCAGGATGGCTCTTATCTTTCGGAATTTCTTCTTGCAAAAGGCTATGAGGTGCACGGCATCATCCGTCGCTCGTCTGTCGACTATCGTGAGCGTATCGCGCACCTTGAAGGAATGCCTAACTTCCACCTCCATTATGCGGATATGAGCGACTCTATGTCGCTTGTGAAACTCGTTGGCAAGGTGCAACCTACGGAGATATATAATTTGGCGGCACAGTCGCATGTGCAGGTGAGTTTCGATGCGCCTGAGTTTACGGCGGATGTTGACGCCGTAGGTGTTTTGCGTGTGTTGGAGGCTGTGCGCACCAACCATTTGGAGAAACATTGTCGTATCTATCAAGCCTCTACTTCCGAACTTTACGGCAAAGTGGAGGAGGTGCCACAAAACGAGAAAACGCCATTCCATCCCTATTCACCATACGCTGTAGCGAAACTCTATGGATTTTGGATTATTAAGGAATATCGCGAGGCGTATGATATGTTTTGTTGTTCGGGTATCCTTTTCAACCATGAGTCTGAAAGACGAGGTGAGACGTTCGTGACAAGAAAAATCACGCTTGCAGCCGCTCGCATTGCACAAGGCAAGCAAGAAAAACTATATTTGGGAAACCTTTCGTCGTTGCGCGACTGGGGTTATGCCAAAGATTATGTGGAGTGCATGTGGCTCATCTTGCAACACGACACTCCAGAGGATTTCGTCATTGCCACAGGAGTGCAACACTCTGTGCGTGAGTTTGCCTACGCTGCTTTCAAGGCGGCAGGCATCGAGTTGAAATTTCAGGGTGAAGGTATGGATGAGAAAGGTATCTGCGTTGGAGGCCCATCTTCATTGATTGGCAAGACGCTTATCGAAGTCTCTCCCGACTTCTACCGTCCAACCGACGTGGTCAACCTCTGGGGCGACCCAACCAAAGCCAAGCAAGAACTCGGATGGAATCCCCAAACCACCACTTTCGACCAACTCGTCCAAATCATGGTGCAACACGACATGGAGAAGGTTGCCACCGAACACCTCGCCAGCACCGTCCACACCAATTTGGCAGAGTATTTGGAGAAGGGTGTGGTGAAGTAAAGATTCCGTAAAAACCAGAGTTGTTGGATTCTTGTGCCATAAGTTGATTTTGCGTTATGTCAACTCAAACTTCTGAAAATAATAAGCGAATTGCGAAGAATACGATATATCTGTACCTTCGAATGTTTTTCTCAATGGCAGTGTCTTTGTACACGGGACGGGTTGTTCTTGCTACGTTGGGAGTGTTGGATTATGGAATTTGGAATGTTGTTGCAGGTGTGATAGGTATGTTTTCGTTTTTAAATGCTTCGATGGCGGGGTGTACTAATCGTTTTTTGTCTTTTGAAATAGGAAAAAAAAACGAAGAAGGGTTGCAGAAAGTTTTTTCTGCATCATTATCTGTCCATTTAATCATTGCTCTTGTCGTTTTCTTGGGTGCAGAAACGGTTGGTTTATGGTTTCTTCAAGAAAAGTTGGTAATACCTGCCGATCGTGTTAATGCATCTTTTTTTATTTATCAAGTTGCGGTTATTAGTTC
>CAVJQD010000149.1:0-3655 GCA_963651555.1 uncultured Clostridium sp.
TTTGGTGTAGTTGGAGTGTTGTTTTGGTCGCTTGGAACTGTCCCGTAGGCGTCCCGTAGGTGAGTCGTAGGTGTCTCGTGAGCATTATTTTGGTTATCTGCTACACTTTTTTGTTCGGAAGTTTGGTTGTTTGGAACAGAAGTTATACCTTTGTGGGCAGAAGATGTATCTTCATGTTGTGTGGCGGAGTTTATGCTGGTCGGTTGAGTTGTACTGCTTTGTTCTTTTCCGAGCGTTTCCGCAGCAATTTCAGTAGGTTGCTTGTTCGTAGCATGGCGTTCATACACAACATTTCCTTTACCGTAGGAGTTTCTAAAAATTCCTGCGGTATTTATGTTCCAATAAGTACCATCATTGGATAACTCAACGATAAGTGTGTTGTTGTTCTTGTCGGTTAATTGCAGCAGATAGGTTTTATTCCCGTTTCTATCTTTCCCCTCTTTTATTCTCTCGTAGTTTTTGGCTATATCTTCAATGAATAAGACAACAGAAGTGAAGCCTGCTTTTCGTATTTCATCGCCATGGCGTGCTTCTATATGAACAAGCCCATAGCCTGCATTGGTGGCAGGGTCTGTAATTACACCCTCACTCAAAAGTATTGGCAGGCTCTGTAGTCCACTTTCTTTATCGATAGTTCCGAACTCTAATTCACCGTTAGAGTTTAAGACAAATTGTTGTCCGTTTTCGTCTATTTCGTCTGAGAGTTCGTATTCCGCTCCCAGATTGTGTTTCTGTCGTCCTCGAGTATTGCCCGTATCCGGCGTGTTTCCTCGTCCTCGTTCATTACCTGCCGGTGTGCTTGATACAGTAGGTTGAGTTTGTTGGTTTGCAGGTTGTTGTCCTGCTTGTTGTTGTTTGCCATAATATTGTAGTATTTCGTTCTTTATCTCTTCGGCAGTCCTGTTGCCGAACATATTTTGCGCCCCATTGGCTTCAGTTTCGGCGGACTTATTGTATCGGTCGAGCACTTGTCGGAATGTCTCCACGCCTGCGGACATCTCCTGTGCGAGTAGCATCTCGAATGCGGAGTATCGGTCACTGACCTTGCCCTCGAAAGCATCCACTTGCAGGATGTAGTGTTGGTACGGCAAACCTGCATTGCGTGCTTCATAGAGTAGGCGTATTGCTCCGTTGATTTCTTTAGTGAGTGAATAGTCACCTAACTCACTATCTTCTAACTTGCGGTTGTCAATGATAGATGGCAGGGCGCGGAGGATAGATTGTTTCAGTCCTTTGTCGTTGCCGAGTAGTTTGATGGTCTGTTCGTCAAAGAGTGTGCCGATGAGTAGGTCGGTGATGTAGTCTTTGCCGGTAGGGCTGAGTACAAAATTCGTGCCTACTCCTGTTAGTTCGATAAGTCCTGCGACTTCTTGTTGTGTGATGATGCCGTGGTCGATAAGCGTCTGTATGACATCGTGTGCACCTTTTTCGGAGGCGAAGAATGTATCAAGCGAACTATAGTCGTTTAGTATTCCGAGTAATGCGGTTCGTGCAGCGTCTGTCACTTTCTTGCTATTGCTGACGGCACGGTTCATGCTGCTCTGCGACTTTTTCTCTTGTGCGTTGAACTTAGCAAAGGTGGTGGTGTTGTATGGCAAGTCCTCATCGAGTTGCATATACACTCGTGGGTGCTCCATGGATGCCACTTGCTCGGGTGTGAAGCCGAAGTTGGTAGCGTTGTCGGATAGTGCCTGCACATACTTAGCGTCGGTGTTATTGACGGCTGCGAGGTTGCCCGCAATGGTTCGTCCGTTACCGTCATAAACGATACCCTCGGACGATACGACTGGGACTTGTGCTACGGCTTGTCCATCGTAGGTCTGTGCAATCTGCGTGGTAATCTGCTGCGCGTCTTTGTCGTTTTTGTAGTCACGGTCATTGATGTTTCCTCCGTTCTCGGTAGTTGGGAAACCGTTGGATGTGTTCCACCCGTTGAGTGGGTCGTGTGATGGCGTGGCTGCTCCTGCCTCGGTGAGGACATAGTGACCCTTTATGACTGTGCCATCGGCAAGCGTTCGTGTGACGGTGTTGCCGATTGTCTTAGGTGCATTGTTCCATTTCTCTGCAGGTGCGGAGTTGGCGGTCTGTGCAATGTATGTCTGCCTGCGCTCGTCATGCTTCTGCTTGTCTTTCTCGGCTTGCTCGGCTGCTGCTTGTTGCTCTTCTTTGGTCTTGTAGCCGTTGGCATAGGTAATGGCGGCATCTAACTTGGCGAGGCGGTCGGCAGCATCTTTCTTTTGTCGGTCGAGTTCGGCTTGCTGCGCCATGAAGTCGTCAATGTCGGTGTATTTCGTGACCTTTACTCTTTTGAGACGCTTTACTTCGGCTTCTGCTTTGTCTTTCTCGGCTTGTAGGTAGGCTTTGGCGGTGTTCTTGTCGCCTTTCATATACTCGACAGCGGCTGTGCCTAAGGTGTTGGCGTCCATGTTGTCGATGTCGGGTTTTTGTTTATTTGAATTATTTGTTGTACCTTTGTCGGCAGAAACGGTATCATCATTCTCTTGGTGTGAGAACGCCACATCAGACGAGTTTACTCGTTCCGTAGAAGGTACGACAAGGGGAGATTGATTGACACCGTTTCTTTGTTTGTCTTCCTTATTGCGGCTGTTGTCATAAGCCGTTAGTACCCAATTCCCCTGTTCATCTTTCGCTATTCCCACCCGGTATGTTCCATCGTCAATGGTGCAATGTCTGTCGCTATTGGATATGATTTTGCCGTTTTGAATAGTCTGTCCTATTGCGTCAATGGCTTCGTTGATACCGTCAAAGTCGTCTTGCTCCTCAATGTGTCGCCGAATGATATGTTGTAATCCTGCTTTGTCATTGCCCCATGCGAGGTCTATGTCCCCTATATCATCGCGGTGGAATACCCCTTTCAAATAACCTCCTTTGTTCTTGCGCAGGAATTTTGCAGCCTCTTTGGCTTTCCCTAACACCCATTGGTAGATATTCCCGTATTGATTTGTCCCTATCGGTTGCGGGTCGGTAATATCCGTCTGCGCGTTATCGGTGCGGGTGAGTTGGCTGTCGGCGGCGAACTTGTCGAACTCGTCGGCACTCATCACCATAGCGTTGCCCTGCTCATCGAGTATGGGCTTGCTCTCCTCATCGACAAGCGTAACGCTGCCGTCGGAGTTGCGATAGAAAGCCACCTCCTCGTTGTTCTGGTCGCGGTAATGCTCTACGCCATCTTGGGCAGGTTGCTGCTCTATGGGTTGCAGCGAGTTGAGAGCCGTGGCGGCGGGAATAATGGTTGTATTGAGGTTGCCATTTGGGTCTATTATTTCAACCTCTACGCCCTCGTCGGACACGCTGACGACGCGCGCGGTGTGGGTGTTGCCGTTTTGTGTGAGTGATACCTGCTGCCCCTCGTGGAATACTTGGTGCGTTTGTTCTATGGCTTCTAACTTCGCCACGGCTGCGTCTATCACTTCTTGTGCCGTGATAGGCGTGGAGGCGATATTGAGGTCCTTTGCAGGTATCTGCTCTATCGTGCCGTCTGCGTACTTGACTGTGACGACATCGTTGTTACTTCTTGTTGTGTGATGATACCGTGGTCGATAAGCGTCTGTATGACATCGTGTGCACCATTTTCGGAGACGAAGAATGTATCAAGCGAACTATAGTCGTTTAGTATTCCGAGTAATGCGGTTCG
>CAVJQD010000150.1:0-3533 GCA_963651555.1 uncultured Clostridium sp.
ACGATTTTTAAGATCGTTAATCAGGAAACGAGTCAACTTATTTCAGTAAACGTCAAGTCCTTATGAAACCCTTATATACCCTCGGTAAGGTAAGCTGTATCTACCGTGTATCTACCGTGTATCTACCGTGTTTGTTTCGTCATAAGCCGCTGACAATATCGGGACTAACTCGGGGTTGTAACGAGGTTGTAACGAGGTTGTCTTGGGACTGGAACAGGGTGGCTTGTCCTATATTAGGTTGACGGATTTGGGGACTTAGGACTAAATGGGGTTGACAGGAGGTCGGCGGCAGGTTGTCTGTAAGACGGAGGCCGTAAGAGACCGTTAGAAGTTTATGAGGAAGAGTTGTTCGGAAGCACGAGTGAGTGCGGTATAGAGCCAACGGTAATAGTCGATGCCATACTGGTCCTCGGTAATCATACCTTGGTCGACAAAGACTCGTTTCCACTGTCCACCCTGCGCCTTATGGCAAGTGACGGCATAGGCATGCTTCACCTGCAGGGCGTTATAATAAGGACTCTCCATGATCTTCTTCCACATCTCTTTCTTTGAGTGTATCTCGGGATAGTCTTCGGCGATACGCGACACCAAGGTCTTCTGCAACTGGTAGTTAGCCTCGGGCGAGTCGGTGGAGAGAGTCTCCAACCAGAGTACGACATCGATCTCCCAATCGTAGTCGAGGGCATGGAGACTGGCGTCAACGAAGTGGTAGCCATACATCTCACGGAAGTGTTTGAGTCGCCCAATCTCGAACATATCGCCGTTAGCAAGGAAGTCGAGTCCCTCGTATTGCTTGGTCCAGAAGTAGTTATTGCGCGTGACCATAATACGGTCGCCGCCAGAAATCTCGTCCTCTTTCCACAGCACTCGGGCGCGTATACCTTGGTTATAGAGGTTCATGCGTCGGTTGGTGCGTACGACAATCATCGTCTCCTCTACCCCAACCTCTCGGTAGGCTCGTTCCACTTCCTCGACCATCTCTTCGCCACTGAGTTTGCGTATATCGGGAAAGCCGTCGAAGACGAAGGTGGGGGCGTGCAGTACATCCTCTTCAGCAATCTGCTTGCGGAGGTTGGTGGCGTTGGTGAGGATACCGCTGTCGAGGGCTTGGCGAGCCACTTGGGTGAGGGTGTGCTGCGTGATGGTGAGACCATAGCCCTGCAGGTAGTCGTAATCGAGTGCGGGACTGATGGTCTGGCCTACGGGCGGGAGTTGGGCATTGTCGCCTATGAGAAGGAGACTGCAGTTAGACCCTGAGTAGACATACTCGAGGAGGTCATCGAGGAGTCGGCCTGTGCCAAAGCCCTGCTCGTCGGCAGAGGAGCTGTTGGCAATCATGGAGGCCTCGTCGACTATAAATAAGGTGTCTTTATGGGCATTATACGACAAGCCGAAGCGAGAGTCACCCATGGCTTTCTGGCGGTAGATCTGCTTGTGGATGGTATAGGCAGGTTGCCCTGAGTAAGCGGAGAGCACCTTGGCGGCTCTACCGGTGGGTGCGAGTAAGACAGTACGTTGCTGGAGCGACTGCAGTGCTTGCACTACACCTGCGACAATACTTGTCTTGCCCGTACCTGCGTAACCGCAGAGCAGGAACAGTCGCTCTTGTTCAGTAGAGAGCAGGAACTGGCACAGCTTGATCAAGAGTTCCTCTTGCTGATCGTTCGGGGTATAGGGCAAGCAGGCTCGTATGCGTTTTAAGATGAAGTCACTCAACATAATATAAGGCTCAATTTGAGGTCGTTATAAAATTATATCTTTTCTCTTGTACAATCAAAATAAAGTCCTTACCTTTGCAGTCGGGTAAGTCCTATACGACCAGCTCCCTTTGAATTCCCCCAGGTCTTGACCGAAGCAAGGGTAGGAGGTTGTAGCGGTGCGATATAGTAAGCTTACCCTTTTTTTATTGTACCATCGGACAATTGACAATTGGACTATTCATTAATCTACAGTTTGACCTTCTCTACCCTACTCCCTTGGCGTTTGATGTAGACTCCTTGAGGGAGGTTATGGGTGTTCTCTACTCGCTGACCTTGCAGGGTAAAGAGTTCTATATCTTCTTCATTGGCTTTTATTGGATCTGCCTCGATATTCTCCACAGCAGTCTTCTCGCCCGTATAGGCTGCCCACATATCGGGTATGCCATAGCCGAGACTGTCGTTGGGGTTATCGGATTGCGAGGACATTGTCCGTATTCGTTCTATTATCTGCATGTTGGTCAGGTTCGGCAACGCTTGCCAGAGGCACGCCACCGCACCGGCTATCTGTGGGGTTGAGAAAGAGGTGCCATTGGAGTACGCTAACCCATCGCTCGAGGGGTTATAGAGGCAGGTGCTCGTTCCCATGGCGCACACATCGGGTTTGACACGCCCATCGGCTGCAGGACCAAAGGAGGAGAAGTTACTCTGTATGCCGGTATTGGTGACACTACCCACAGAAAGGATACTATCGGCATCGGCAGGGGCTGTGATATAATGCCAAGCATCATTGCCCTCGTTGCCAGCAGCCACACAGACTATCATACCTTTGCGTGCGGCAACGGTGGCGGCACGCGAGTTGCGGAGAGTTTTGCCGTCCAACATAGCATACTGAAAATCCATACTTGGGTCGTCGAAGCGTGCATAATAGCCTAAGGAGGTCGTGATGATGTCTGCGCCAAGGCTATCAGCCAACTCGAAGGCGGCTACTTGGGCATCTATCTCACGCCAACTCTCCGTGTCGTCGTCCTCGGTGACTATCAAGCAGTAACTGGCTTCGATGGCAGTGCCGCAATATGCGTTCTCTTTATACGCCGCCATACATGAGAGTACGCAACTGCCGTGGTTGCCTACGGAATAGACGTCGGTGGCTACATCTATGAGGTTACGAGTGTAGAGGATACGGCTTCTTACAGAGTCGAAGTAGGTTGAGGTATTCACCTTCGGGAAACCGTTATCGACTACGGCAATGTACATGCCTTTGCCTTGATAGCCAGCCTCAAGCAGCGGCTGCAAGTGCAACATCTCGGTCTGCGTTTTGGCAGTACCATAGGGGTTGGAGGTCTCTTGCTGCACGGATGGCAGTTTGCGACGGGTGGATTGTTGGATATTCTCTCGTTGTGTGCGTTCTACCTCTGCGACAAAAGGCAAGGCGGATATGCGTGCGGCTACAATGCTGTCGGTCTGCACTGTGACGCCATTATGCCAACGAGAGGGAAAGAGTATCGTTGCTCCCATCAGCCTGAGCGAGTCGATATAGACAGAGCTGACAGGGAGGTCCAGAGAGTCGATGGCGATATTCTGCTTCGTTCGTCTGTCGAGGGCACGCTGCGATAAGAATGACTCGGGAAGGGTTATATCGGCAGTGCCTTTCTTGTCGGCGAAGGCTACCCAATAGGTGTCAGCCAAGGCGACTGCGCTGATAAAGAACAAAGAGAGGAGTATAGGTATTCGTCGCATGATGATTTATTTAAGGGATGTTCTAAAAATTCCACGTTCTATTATTTTGTTATTAATTGGGATGTTTCTCCACTTTTTGAGTGCTTTGTGTTTTTT
>CAVJQD010000151.1:0-3519 GCA_963651555.1 uncultured Clostridium sp.
CGGGTCGCCAGACCCGTCCGACCATACTATGCTGGGGACGCGGGCGCCTCGCCCGTGGGAAAGATGTTGCGATTGTGGAGACGTGAAGCGAAGGCAGGTGCGAAGCACTGAGTCTGCCTGAGCGAGTGAAGTCCAGTGGACTGAACAAGAATACCGTGTCGAGCCCTCGTGTCGTCCGGGTCGCCAGACCCGTTGACCATACTATGTTTGATGTACCCGTAGAGACGGTATTCCATACCGTCTCTCCAATCTAGAAGATCTTCTAGATTCCACTAGATTCCACTAGATTCCACTAGATTCTACTAGATTCCACTAGAACATCAAGTCCTTCTAGAACACCCCCGCAGAGGCGATCTATATCTCCTAGAAAACACCCAATTCTTTTAATTTCTCTTGCCACGCAGTGGCAACTCTTTCTCTTCATTTCTCTGCCGCGCAGCGGCAAGGGAAAAAATCCCCGCGCAGCGGCAAGGAAAACCCCCGCGCAGCGGCAAGCCCCCCCCCCCCTCCCGCACCCCCAAAAAACAGAGCGAAGCCCATCGACCCCGCTCTGCATGTTAATTGTTAATTGTTAATTGTTAATTAACTACTCCTCTTCCTTCACGCTCTCGCTATACTCCTTGAGCAACTTATCTTGTACATCGCTCGGCACGAGTTGATAGCTATTGAACTTCATCGTGAATCCGGCACGACCGCCCGTCAACGACGATAGGGTAGTGGAGTAACTCGACATCTCCTTCAGTGGCACTTGTGCCGTCAGATGCTCGAAGCCCTTCTCCGAATGCATACCCATGATCATGCCACGGCGACCCTGCATGTCACTCATCACATCACCCATCTTATCCGACGGAACAAAGATATCCACATCGTAGATAGGCTCCAATATCTTTGGACCCGCATTGCGGAAAGCCTCCGCAAACGCATTACGACCTGCCAAACGGAACGATATCTCGTTCGAGTCTACTGGGTGCATCTTACCATCATAGATAATCACACGCACATCACGAGCATAAGAACCCGTTAACGGACCCTGCTCAATGCGGTCCATGATACCCTTCAAGATTGCCGGTATAAACCGTGCATCAATAGCACCACCCACTATCGAGTTGATAAGTTGTAACTTACCGCCCCATTCCAATGGTATCTCTTGCGTATCACGAACACTGATGCGGTACTCCTGATTGCCAAACTTATACACATCCTTCACGGGCACATCCTCTTCGTAGGGCTCTACTATAAGATGTACCTCACCAAACTGACCCGAACCACCCGACTGTTTCTTATGACGATAGTCCGCACGAGCCGCCTTCGTGATCGTCTCACGATACGGTATCTTCGGCTCATCATACTCTATCATCATCTTATCGTTGTTCTCCAAACGCCATTTCAATGTACGAAGGTGGAACTCACCTTGACCGTGGATGATCGTCTGACGCAACTCCTTCGACTGCTCTATCACCCATGTCGGGTCTTCCTCATGCATACGAGTAAGCAGAGCCGACAACTTCTCCGAGTCACTCTCTGTCACCGGACGAATAGCACGACGATACTTAGGATCTGGATACTTGATACTGCCAAAGTGATAGTCGCAGTCCTTCGTGTCGAGCGTGTTGCCCGTACGAGAATCCTTCAACTTAACCGTGGCTGCTATATCACCGGCACATACCTCATCTATCGGGTTACGCATCGAGCCCGCTACTGTATATAACTGCGAGATACGCTCCTTCGAACCACGGTCAATGTTCTGCAAGTCATCTGCCGGATGAACCGTACCCGACATCACCTTGAAGTAGTTCACCTCACCAATATGTGGCTCTACCGAGGTCTTGAAGATATAAAGCGAGGTCTGACCCTTCGGGTCACATACTACCTCTCTGCCGTCCAATGTCATTGGGGCTGGCGCTTCCGATACACTCGGTGCTATGCTCCCCACAAACTCCATGAACTTCCTCACACCCATATCCTTCTGCGCACTTGCACACAGCACAGGGAACATACTGCGCTCTGCAAACACCTTACGCAGACCGTCACGAGTCTCCTCTTCCGACAACGAGTCACTCTCGAAGAACTTCTCCATCAGACTCTCATCCGCCTCGGCAGCCATCTCAAACAAGGTGTTACGCAACTCAGCCACCTTCTCTTGCTCCGACGCAGGGATAGGCAACAACTCGGGCTCACCACCTTCCGGCTTCCACTGATACATCTTCATCGCCAACACATCGATAACCGCATTGAATCCTGCTCCTACCGACATCGGGTATTGTATCACCACTACCTTGTTGCCAAACGACTCACGCAACTGCTCTACCGATTGCTCGTAGTTGGCGTTCTCGTGGTCCAACTTGTTGATCATGAATGCAACCGGCTTCTTATACTTCTCCGTATAACGGAAATGGTTCTGTGTACCCACTTCCACACCCTCATTGGCGGCTAAGACAATTACGGCTGTATCCGTCACATTGAGTGAGGTCACTACGCCACCTATGAAGTCGTCGGAACCTGGACAGTCAATAATGTTTAGTTTCTTCCCCGCAAATTCGATGTTGCATACGGTTGAGAATACAGAGTAACCATACTCTTTCTCCACTGGGAAGTAGTCGCACACTGTGTTCTGTGCTTCAATTGTTCCTCTACGCTTAATCACTCCACTCTCATAGAGCATCGCCTCCATAAGAGTGGTTTTTCCAGAGCCACTACCGCCCATCAATGAGATGTTCTTAATCTCGTTCGCTTGATAAGTTCTCATAAGTATTTACTTTAAGTGTTAATAATATAATTAAGGATATTTCCTCCTAAATAATAATGTCCCCCTCCGTAAAAATCCACCACCGTAAAAATCCACCACCGTAAAAATCCCCCACTGTAAAAATCCCCCTAAGTAAGGTTTCGTTCTACTAAATAAAGGTTTTGTTTGGTTAAATAAAAAGGATGCCCCTATTGTTTGTTCATTCCTATAATAAGATAGTGTTCTACTAAATGAAGGTTTTGTTTGGTTAAATAAAAAGGGATGTCCCTATTGTTTGTTCATTCCTATAATAAGATTGTGTTCTACTAAATTTAAGGTTTTGTTTGGTTAAATAAAAAGGATGCCCCTATTGTTTATTCATTCCTATAATAAGATTGCGTTCTACTAAATGAAGGTTTTGTTTGGTTAAATAAAAAGGGATGTCCCCTATAGTAGTCCCTCTCTCTTGAAGGACTCGGAACTTCCCCTATTTTTCGGCGTGCAAGGTACGCGATTATTTTTTCAAAAACAATACATCAAACTATGTTTTACAACATACTTTTCCTCCTAATCAGTCCCTCCCGCCCTATTAGCCCTATAGGTCCTATAAGCCCTATTCGCCCTACAAGCCCTATAGGTCTTATAAGCCTTATTCGCCCTATAAGCCCAACAATACCCCTCTCTCCCCCCTCTATTGTCCACTATTCCCTCTATTGTCCACTATCCGCTTCACCATACTATGATTGTGGAGACGTGAAGCGAAGGCAGGTGCGAAGCACTGAGTCTGCCTGAGC
>CAVJQD010000152.1:0-3493 GCA_963651555.1 uncultured Clostridium sp.
GGGCGCCTCGCCCGCGGGAAAGATGCTGCGATTGTGGAGACGACACGCCCTCGTGTCGTCCGAGCCGCCAGGCTCGATTTGGCATACCGTGCTGGGGACGTGGGCGCCTCGCCCGCGGGAAAGATGCTGCGATTGTGGAGACGACACGCCCTCGTGTCGTCCGAGCCGCCAGGCTCGATTTGGCATACCGTGCTGGGGACGTGGGCGCCTCGCCCGCGGGAAAGATGCTGCGATTGTGGAGACGACACGCCCTCGTGTCGTCCGAGCCGCCAGGCTCGATTTGGCATACCGTGCTGGGGACGTGGGCGCCTCGCCCGCGGGAAAGATGCTGCGATTGTGGAGACGACACGCCCTCGTGTCGTCCGAGCCGCCAGGCTCGATTGTATCATCCCAGCCTGTTAATTGTTAATTGTTAATCGTCCCGTCCTCGTGTCGTCCGAGCCGTCAGGCTCGTTTGACCACGCTCTGCTCTAGAATCTACTAGAATCTACTAGAATCCACTAGAGTCCACTAGAAAACCTAGCCCATCTCCATCCCCTCAACCCTCCCCCTCTTTTAATTGCAACCATTTCTCTTCATTTCTCTGCCGCGTAGCGGCAAGGAAACACACCCGTGCAGCGTCAAGAAAACACCCACTTTGGAATATTTTCTGTAATTTTCGAACCCGTTAATGCTTTTGTCTCTTTTCTTCAATTTTTCTTGCACGCAGTGCGAGCAGGAAAAAAAAGACCCAATCAGGAAACAAATTCCCCCGAACAAGAAACAAAAATGAAACAAAAAAGAAAATAAAAAGAGAAAAGTACCGCGAGTGGGACTTGAACCCACACAGTCATTGCTGACCAAAGGATTTTAAGTCCTTCGTGTCTACCGATTCCACCATCGCGGCATCATGGTTCTTACCAATAAGAGAGCGGAAAACGGGACTCGAACCCGCGACCCCGACCTTGGCAAGGTCGTGCTCTACCAACTGAGCTATTTCCGCAGTACACTTGCTTTCTGTAAGGTGCTTTCCTAACACTTAACGAATAGAGCGTAGCACTCCTCCCCAAAAGCGGCTGCAAAGATACGCAATAATTGCTTTCCCTGCAAATATCTAACGAAATTTTTTCCCATAACCCCCTCTCTATCCCCTCAAGCCCTCCTCTTTTAATTTCCATTGCCACGCAGTGGCAACCATTTCTTTTAATTTCTCTGCCGCGCAGCGGCAAGGAAAACCCGCACGCAGTGCAAAGGAAACCAAGCACGCACGCAGTGCGAGAAGGAAACCAATTCCCTCCATTCATCCCCCTATTCCGCCCCTTCATCCCACCAATCCGTCCATTGAGTCCCTCACCCGCACCACTTTCCCAATTTTTCCACTATCTTTGCCGAAATAAATAACATACAAAACCATGAAAAGATCTCTATTCTTCCTCCTCGCCCTCTTGTCACTCTCTCTGGCAACCCGTGCCACCCAACCCTCCGGCACACTCCCTATCATGTACATCCAGACAGCCGATGGCGCAAGCATCACCTCATGCGACACCTACCTCAAAGCCACCTACTGGATTGTGGCTACTGGCGCCGACTCCGTCTACGCTCTCGCCTCACAAACCCTACCAGACACCCTCCAGATCAAAGGTCGTGGCAACTGGACATGGAACGGCTTCGATAAGAAACCCTATCGACTCAAACTGGCCAACAAAACCGCCCTCCTCGGACTCAAGAAAAACAAACACTTCGCTCTCATGGCTTGTGCCGACGACAACAAAGCCTTCCTGCGCAACACCGTCGGCTTCTGGCTCAGCGAACAGATCGGCATCGCATGGACACCCAAGCAGAGACCCGTTGAGGTCGTACTCAATGGCGACTATATCGGACTCTATTTCCTTACCGAGACAATCCGCATCGACAAGAACCGTGTGAACATCGTCGAACAACCCGACAATATCACCAATGCCGATAGTATCACCGGCGGCTGGCTCGTCGAGATCGATAACTACGACACCGACCCGCATATCACCGTCTCCGAAGGCGGCAGCGGCTATTCCATCTACTTCACCTATAAGACCCCCGAGGTCCTCTCCTCCGCACAAGAGACTTTCCTCTCCACCGAGATGAACCGACTCAATACCTTAATATATGGCGACAAAAACTCCGACGAACTTTGGAACTACCTCGACATCGACGCCCTCGCCAAGTACTATATCGTCTGCGAGATAATGGACGACTACGAGTCCTTCCACGGCAGTTGCTACCTCTATCGTGACATGGGCACCGGCAAGAAATGGATGTTCGGACCCGTCTGGGACTTCGGTAGTGCCTTTAACTATACCAAGTCGCAGTACTGCTACGAAGGTCGTGAGTGGCATCAGGTATGGATCGCCGAGATATGCAAGTTCCCTGCCTTCCAAACACGCGTCAAAGAACTGTGGGCTGACTTCGCTGCCAACCACTACAACGATATGTTTACCTATATCGATTCCTTCAAAAACCAGATAGCCTCTGCCGCACAGTCCGATGCTGAACGCTGGCCCGACTATGGCAACAGCGACATCGATAGCCGCACGCAAAATGTCAAGACCCTCCTCCGTGGCACCAAGACCTGGCTCGCCAGCCAATGGGGCGACGACGACTCCAACACATGGACCGTCTGGTTCAAGGACAACGGCTCACCCGCTTGGGAGAACATCCACTGTTATATATACGACTACTCCATCAGCGGATACGATGGCAACTACCAACCCTTAGGCAATTGGCCTGGTACGGCTATGCAGACCGTCGAGTATAACGGCGAGACCTATTATAGCATCACCTTTACGCCGGCATACACCTTCTCCAACGATGCCCGCATCATCTTCAATAACAGCGGCTCGGGCAGTGGCAACCAAACCGAGAACCTCGTGCTTGTTAATAAGTGCATCTACAACCGTGAAGGCGTCGCCGACGAGGTACCTACCACCGCTGCTCCGTTGGTCTTCGATGAATCTGCCCCTGTAACCTATTACACCTTGCAGGGAATGCAGATACCCGAACCCCTCATCGGCCAACCCTGCCTCCGCCACCAATCCACACGAACCCAACTCATACTCATACCAAACTAAACCAAACTAATCCCAACCCAACTAATCCAAACTAACTCCTTGGGGACGCACCCGCCCCGCCCGCGGGAATAATACAGGAATAATACGGGAATACAATAGTAGAAGCTGTCTAACAAGTTGAAGTTCTTGGCTGACAATGCTTTGGTACTGGGGACGCGGGCGCCCCGCCCGCGGGAATAACACGGGAATAATATGTGAATACAATAGTAGAGGCTGTCTAACAAATCGTTAGCCAGCCTCTATTATTCTCTATAATCAACTATAATCTCTATTGTCCACTATCTTTTGACCATGCTGTGATTGTGGAGACGACACGCCCCCGTGTCGTCCGAGCCGCCAGGCTCGTTTGACCATGCTGCGATTGTGGAGACGACACGCCCTCGTGTCGTCCGGGTCGTAAGACCCGTTTG
>CAVJQD010000153.1:0-3481 GCA_963651555.1 uncultured Clostridium sp.
TTTTCAAACGTCAAAATGTGTGCTGAAACGTTTGAATCTTCTGTAAGCCGCTCCCCATCAGGGCTGAGACCACGTTCCAGCCTGCAAAATGACCTATAGACCGTATTTTATAACTGAGAATTTTCACCCACTCTCCCCTTCCGCCACAGCTGCCAACTATTGAACAAGTTCTGCCAAATAATATACGCAGCAGGACCGAGTCCTGAGAGAGGCAGAAGATAAGTATGCGCCATCCAAATCCCCAAAATCGTGTTTTTCTGCCCCAAAGCCTGACCCGCAGAGATAGTAGCGTTATACTTTTTCCCTATCGCACGTCCAACCGCAAACTGTAGTAAGCAAGTCAGCAACGCACCTATAGCCAAAAGCACTGCAGCCCATACGTCATAATCGTCATAAACAAGTGAATGCGTGGTACTTGCCATCAGTATCACCAACGAAAACGCCCATATATAAAACGGCAAATTTGTGAGGAATCCCGACATGCGAAGAGGTTTATGTTTTATGGCAGTATAAGTACTTCGCAGAAGTAATGCCGCTACAAATGGTCCAATCAGCAGAGGAAACACTTTACTCAATATAGTAAGAAAACCTTGCACAAAAGTAAGATGCGCCGATGGGTGCACAAGCGGGAAAAAGGCTGGTACAAAGATCGCGATGGCAAAGTTACTCAGTAGCGTATAGGTAGTCAGCTGCTCCACACTTCCGCCCAATTTACCCGTAATCACAGCAGCGGCAGTGGCGGTCGGCATCAGCACGCAAAGCATGATTCCTTGAGCAAGAAGGAGATTGATTGGCCGTAAGATAAAGAACAGCGCAATACTTACAACGAGTTGAAACATAAGTAAAAACCAATGCCACCGTTGCAGACGCATTGCACGAATATCCACCTTACAGAAAGTGAAAAACAACATCACAAAGATGAGATACGGTGTGATGGGTGCTAAGCGATAGAACCATCCATAACACAGCACCCCAAGGAGCATCGCTATGGGCAATGTCAAGTCTTTTATCCGAGCCATCAGAAGTTAAAACTCAAGCCGCACATAAAGGTAAAGTTCTTACCTTGCAGATAGGTAGGCGCAAACTTATTCAGGTAATATTGCTTCAACACATCGCCTTCGAGCACCGTTGCATTGCCATTAGAGTCAAATCCACCCCTATCTTCACCCTCCACACGAGTAGAGGTCGGCGCAAACCCTCGCGCATTATTATACGAGAAATCAATCACCGCATAGCAGTTATTGAACACTTCATAGACCGTATGGAAAGTGAACGTATCGTTTTGGTAAGTGCGCTCTGCAAAAGGCTTCTGCGCAATAATCTCCGAAATATTATGACGCACATAATTATACACATTATACTTTGTATCGTTCGTATAAGAGAACGAAAGCGCCAATCCTCGCACAGGTCGATACGAAATCTCTGCATAGATATTCTGTGCATTGTCACCCATATAATGCCCCATCGAATAAGAGTTTGATGTATAACTCAGCACATCAATCGAATGTGTATAAGTGGCTATATATGAGCGCATAAACTCGCCCTTGATACCAAGATTCTTAACAGGCCAATTGCTTAAATTGAACCCAACAAGATACGAAATAGGATTATTCTCAGGGTTGCTTTTCTTGAAACGTGCGAACTTAATCTCGTCCACAAAAACCGATGCATAAAAGTTAACATGCTTCAAGTTACGCGTATTGATAGTGAAAAACACCTGCGAGTTTTGGTTCTCAGTCGCAACACCCTTTGTCAACAGGTGGTCCAACGATTTATAGAATGCAATCGGAATAAAATAAGCCGCCTGCACATTCCGCTCTGCATAGATAATGGAGTTACCAAACGAGAACGACAACTGCCGTATAGGACTGAATGTAAACATATTAGCCGCCATATACTTCGACGCAGGACGAGGATATTTTTTCAGCACACCCTCACTATAATTCTCCATATAAGTATACGAAGTATCCAATACATTGCTCACGAGCCATGCATGAAAATAATTGAATTCAAACCACCTTACAGGTTTCAAGTTAAGCGAAAGCATCGGCACGGCAGGATTATGCCCCGAAAGAATATTCGAGCAATGATAGGCATCGCCCCATTGTATGCGCTCGCGTTGCAGACTGATGCTACCCCACCAAGAATATAGCGAGATACCACCCTTCGAGTCCGAGAAATCACCGCCATAAGAGGCTTCTTTATATTGAACCCCTGCCAAATCATTGAGATAACTCGGCTTCGTCAGTTTCGCACCATCGATCTTTGCATATTCATTGGCGTAATACTTATCGCTCAGCATCGCCGTGCCATTCCAAGAAATATCGCGCAGACTTCCCCATACCGACACATGGTTAACAATGTCCATATTCAACTCTGCGCCCCACCAACGTTTCATCACACCGCCTTTCTTGCTCGCATAGATATCCATTCCAAGAATAGGCTTAATACTCATCTTAAACTTCTTATTCTCAGTTACATAATGAAACGCAGGTTGCGCAAGACTCAAGTTAAAAGTTTTCCTATTGGTCCACTCCACCCAATTATCAGGAACAGTGTCACACTCCAACGCAAACTCATTAAGATAGAACTTTAACTCTTGCTGCATACGTTTCGAAAGCACCGTGTCTGCTCGTTGTGCCTCTTGCAGCAACTTCGCCACATCCTTACGCGTATACGGCTGAATAGCAGAGTTTAAGTGTATCACATGTTCTGCTGCCAACTCATCAAGAAAAGAGTATATCTGCGTATATTCCATGCTCACTGGGATGTTCTGCGCTATAGAACACAAACCGAATGCAAGGAAAAGCAGCGAGAGAGTAAAGCGTTTCTTCATTGAATATATATTATGAGAAGGTTAATGAGAATGTGCGTGCTTGAATAGTATGTTATAGAATATCTTCCAAAAATAGATAAAATCCGTCACAAAAGTCCCTTGAGTCTCACAACGAGTAAGATACCGCGTCTCCGATTCCTGAATCTCTTCAAGCGTCTTAGGCATATCGGCATAGAATGGTGGCAAAAGCCCTGGTTTATGCCGTATTCGTTGTTGCTGCAAAGCAGGCGAATAGAGCGAGAAATACTGCATCGAAAGCGGTCGCACTCCCACCAACTTCATGTCACCTCGAATTAGATTGATGAGCATCGGCAACTCGTCAATCCAATACTTACGCGCGAACCGACCAAGCGTCGTCACACGAATATCATGTTTGAGTTTGCCACCTTCCTGCAGACCATAAGTCTCAAATATATACTGTTGCAGATATTCCGAATAAGGATGCATCGTGCGCAACTTATACACATGGAACACCTTCCCGTTCTTTCCAACACGATTGAGCTTAACGAGCAATCCATACACCTTGCGCTGAATAGTCTTCGGACGAAACTCACGCGCTGCAATAACAAACAATAGGTTCTGCACATTCTACACCTTTATCACCTTAAAACCGCAGTAGTAGAGCCGGCCAAGCACTTCCGCTCT
>CAVJQD010000154.1:0-3398 GCA_963651555.1 uncultured Clostridium sp.
ACTCACTCCCGCTGCACGAGCTAACTCCGATTTAAGCATTGATTTCATAGGTTCTACTAACTCGTCTATTGATTCATTTTGTCCACAGGCATCTCGTTGGACTCGTCTGCCATCAACAGTTGTTCTTTTGTGGTCATGCTTCATCCTCCTTTATTTTGTGAATCATAAAATTGAACAATTCTTTTTCGCTCTTGAGTTCAGGATAGTACTGTTGTGCCAACGCGAGCAGTTCTCCCTTACTCATTGGGTAGGTATAGCGAATTGACGTATGGCTGTTGAAGTAGGTCGCAAAAAGCGATTGCATGATGACATCGGTAGTCGAATAATTGGTTTCGGAGATTTCGTTGATTTTGGCAGTCATCACTTCAATAAGTTGCTTGAAATACGGCGTGAATGCGTACGCATCTTGATGGTTCAATGCCTCCTTCAACTGCAACTTCAACTCCTTGCAGCGAGCTTCAAGTGTTGCATTTTTGTCCTGCAAGTCCTGCAACATGGCTTGCAGTTCTTGCTGCATGTGCTTGCATTCGGTGGTTGCAGTGGTTTCTGCAAGTTTTTCTGCAAGTCGTGCCTCAAGTTGGTCGCATTTGTCTTGCAGTTTTTGTTGCAAGTCAATGAATTCGGAGGTTGATGCTTTTTCTGCAATCTTTTCTGCAACCTTTTCTGCAAGTTGGGCTTCAAGTTGGTTGCAGCGGTCTTGCAGCTCTGCAACTTGTTGATTGTTTGCCTGCAACCTCTCTTGGAGTTCATTTTTTACGTTGATTGAATCTTGCAATTCCTGCTGCAAGTGCATGAATTCGGGGGTTGCAGCTTGATCTTGCAGAACTTCAAGCAATTTGTTCCCCAATTCTCGTCCTGACATCTTTCCCGACTTGAAGTCAGGGAAGATCTCCTTGAACTGTTCGATGTCTCGAACATCAAATGCTAGTGTTTTAGTTTCCATTTTTGAATTGATTTTGGTTTGATTTTTATTGGTTTTTACTGATTGTGGTGCAAAAGTAAGCCATAGTTTTTCGACTAAAAAATTTTTTGAAAAATACTTGGATTGCACTGTAACTTTGTAACCTTTTGTAACTTTTTGTAACCGACCTAACTTACTTATCATTAGATAGTTATATACTATTATTTTCTTTATCTTACATTCTTACAATTTATATCTATGATAAGAATAGTAAAAAAAATTCTGTCCAAGTGGCAAAAAAAAAAGCAAGGAGATAACTCCTTGCCTTACTATTAACGAGGACAGCATTCAATTAGTCCAATTGGATGTTGTTACCTGGGACATGTACACAGATGCACTCCGTCGTTATCTTGCGATCACCCTCATCTCGTTTACAAATGATACGGTTGTCATTAGAAGTACACAGCGATGCTGGATTAAACTCAAAATCGCGATACTTACAATACTCTATCAACGTCTTCTTAAACCGAGTCATAGTCAAGTAAGCATTGCGACCATCATTCCATCGTTTGAAAGCATTATAGACCTCGTACTTGGGAATAATGCCGGGTAATTGGTTGGGTAATTGGTGCAGTTTTCTTCATTAGACATCTTTTAGCAATCTGCCATCGACGCCAGACAGGACCTGCATCTGCTGAATGGCTATCTGATTGAGACGAACCAAACGCTCTCCCTGCGGCAGACCTTGATCAATAAACACCGCATTCAAATTCTCCATATTCGACAGACAAATCAACTCGTTTATCGTAGCATAGTCGCGTATGTTGCCAGGTAGATCGGCATTTGCCTCGCGCCACTCACGAGCCGTCATACCAAACATCGCCACATTCAGCACATCAGCTTCGGAGGCGTAGATAATACTTGCCTGCTGCGCCGAGACCTCTTGTGGCACAATGTTTCGTTTGATGGCATCGGTGTGGATCCGGTAGTTTATCTTTGCCAATTCGCGTTTTGCATTCCACCCAAGTTGCTTTTGTTCTTCCTCCTTTAGGCGTTGAAACTCTTTTACTATGTAAATCTTAAATTCAGGACTAATCCACATTGCAAACTCAAATGCAATGTCTTTATGTGCATAAGTTCCACCATAACGACCAGCCTTCGCTTGAATACAGATAGCATTTGTCCTTTCAACGAATTCCTTTACACTAATTTTGAAACTGTTCAAACCCGAATGACTTTTAATTATGGCGAATTCGCCATAATTAAAATTGAGATTATAAACCTTCTCCCAGATGCCGATGTATTCAAGCGTATTACGATTTCTAAGCCAATCGGTGATGAAAAAATCTCCATCTTTTGCCTTAATCATATCCGTAAGACAAAAATAATCCTCTTCGTTTACTTTGAAGACATTTATTTCCGTTCCTTGTACTTTAATCTTTCCCATAACAAAAAATAACTCAGTAACCTATTAACGTAATGACTTAATGCGGCTGTGGAATGCGACATGGCACTGCCGTGTCAATTATCAATTGTCCATTGGCTTTATGGTGCGCTCTACAAACGCTATCTCGTCCTCGGTAAGACCATACTTGCTATAGAGTTGCTGATCTATCTCTGCCACCGACTTACGCCAATCGATATCACTGCTCGAAGTGAAATCTTGGAGAGGAACAAAACGATATACACGACTTGGCGCAGATTGAGTTATTTTTACCGTAGAAACCAAAATTCTAAAAAATTTCGACCTTACATATTTTTCAAAATTCACTGATGCTTCTGAAGAATTGAATGCTGCATACAAAAAAGATTGAGAGCAAACAGAATTCTTGGGCGCACAGATTGGGGTTCCAAGAACTTTGTCATCATCACCAGAACCACCAGAGCCAGGAATAAAAACTTTATCTTTATCAATATCACATACATTTTTTTTAATATCTCCTAGAGCAGCAAATTCCACTTTACGTTTTTGATTCTCAATATGATATAATTTTACATCATGTTCATTGT
This sequence comes from uncultured Clostridium sp., assembly GCA_963651555.1. Taxonomy (GTDB): domain Bacteria; phylum Bacteroidota; class Bacteroidia; order Bacteroidales; family Paludibacteraceae; genus Colicola. The sequence continues at coordinate 2,912 of CAVJQD010000154.1, forward strand.
TTTTTTCTGCATAAACCTTAAATGGTGTTTTAGTGCTTGTTCGCGGATTAGAAGGAATACCAAAAGGAGTATCAGCCGAAATAATAGTTTCTACCGATTGAACGCCATCTATTTTGCGTTTTACCTCAACCTTTCTAACAATATCGTATAATTTGGGTTCGCGAATTAATACATCAAAGTCGTTTAATTTTCGCATTGAACTCTGTTCTATACCATTTCGAATAAGCGTATATTTACAAAGACCCTTATATTGCTCATCCTCCAAATAATAACAAATTCCACCCTTAATTTCCACATTTGCAAAAATATCATTTCCGTCAGGGAAAACAAAAAGATGACTTAAATGTTCACTATTTAGCATTTCTGTGCGAAATTCTCCCAGCAAATTTTCACGTCCAGCAGCAAACCAGCGAGCTGGCATAATTAGCGATACATAGTTATCAGTTAATTGACTAGCAATACGGCAAAAATGCTGATAAATTGGGGC
>CAVJQD010000155.1:0-3325 GCA_963651555.1 uncultured Clostridium sp.
AAGTCCAGTGGACTGAACAAGAATACCGTACGACGATTGTGGAGACGACACGCCCCCGTGTCGTCCGAGCCGCCAGGCTCGATTGTATCCGCCCTGCTGGGGACGCGGATGCCCCCGTCCGCGGTAAAGATACTATGCATTGTGGAGACGTGAAGCGAAGGCAGGTGCGAAGCACTGAGTCTGCCCGAGCGAGTGAAGTCCAGTGGACTGAACAAGAATACCGTACGACGATTGTGGAGACGACACGCCCTCGTGTCGTCCGAGCCGCCAGGCTCGATTGTATCAGCCTTGCCTGTTAATTGTTAATTGTTAATTGTTAATTGTTAACCTCTATTGTCCCCCCCCTCCCCCATCCTCAACTCCTAAACCTTTGTAACCAATTAAACTTCTCCTAAACTAATAAACCAATAAACTAATAAACCAAGATTTGCCCATCTGCAAATCTTTTCCTACCTTTGCCCCCGAATTAGACCGACTGCCTGTAAGTGGAGTGCAAGCACCGGCTACAACATATCACTCCATATCATAGCGTTTGCTATTGTTCTATTCACGTTGAAACCTCAGAAACTTCAAAGTATAGAATACGAGCAAGTCAAAGCAAACGCCCGTGCCATGCGCGGGCGTGACTTGTATTCTATACCGGCAATTCTGAGGGCCGCAACGTGAGCAAGTTACCGCTCGCGTTTTTTATGTGCATAGGACAAAGATAAAACTACATCCTTATGGCACAACAAAGAAGCATCGAAGAGCAAGTCGAAGATTGGTGCAAGCAACAACTGCACGGTAACTATTTCACCAAAACACAACCTATCAACCCCGAAATCGACGACGCACTGCGCAAAGCACCTTCAAAAAACGGTGGTTCGGGCAACAACTATCCCGACATCAAATACCTCATACAGACACCCGACATGCGCAATATCCCCGTCATGATTGAGGTCAAAGGCACAAAAGGCGCACTCATCAAGACTAACGAACTACACCAAGTCGACAACACCAAGAAAGACGGCACGCCCAACTATGCCAACATCGCCAAGTATGCCGTCAATGGTGCTGTACACTATGCCGATGCTATCCTGCACTATACCTCCTCATACAACCAAGTCATCGCTATCGGTGTCAACGGCTTCCAACTCAACAACCAAATACAATACGAACTCAAAGTCTTCTATATCTCCAAAGACAACCTCTTCGTGCCTAAAGAAGTCGCCTCTTTCTCCGACCTATCCTTCCTCCAAGAGAAATACTTACACCACTTCATTCAGCAGATTGACCAACTTTCACTCTCCAACGACGAACTCGAACACCAAAAACTGCAACTCGAAGACGACATCGAACGGAAACTAAAAGCACTCAATCAAAAAATGCACGACCAGATGAAAATCGCTGTCGGACAAAGAGTGCAACTCGTCGCCGGACTTATCATGGCAGGATTAGGTGTACCCAACAAAGTCGCACCTCTCAATGTCAACGAACTCAAAGGAGAACTCAATGACGAAGACAACGACGGACAGGTCATCATGAGAAAAATTAAAAACTACTTGACCTTCAAGTATCTACCTGCCGAGAAAATACAAATGATTGTCGGCGTACTCAATGTCGTCTTCCTCCACGCCAAACTCAACGAACCGCACAACGGAGAATCCGACCTACACACTCTCTATGCCGACATCCGACGAGACATCATTCCTTTCGTCTCCGGCGAACTACACAATATCGACTTCACTGGCAGACTATTCAATGTCCTCAACGAATGGGTCGACGTGCCCGATGGAGACAAGAACGATGTTGTCCTCACGCCAAGATATGTCACCGAACTCATGGCGAAACTCTGCCGTGTAAACCAAGAATCCTTCGTATGGGACTTTGCTACTGGATCTGCCGGCTTCCTCATATCCGCTATGCACCTCATGATTGACGATGCCAAAGCACACGCCGGCAGCGACGCACAACTGCAAGCCAAAATCAACCAGATAAAGATGGAGCAACTCCTCGGCATCGAGAAACTGCCAGATGTCTACATGCTCGCCGTACTCAACATGATTCTTATGAAAGACGGCTCTGCCAATATCATTCACGGAGACTCGCTCACGCAGTTCAATGGCAACTACGAACAAGGCGCACACAAAGGGCAACAGTTCCCTGCCAATGTATTCCTCCTCAACCCACCATACTCCGCACCTGGCAAAGGCTTTGTCTTTGTCGATAGAGCACTATCCATGATGAACCACGGCGGATATGCTGCCGTACTCATTCAGGAAAACGCTGGCAGCGGTAAAGGACTACCTTACACCGAGAACCTCCTCCGCAACAATACACTCATCGCCTCTATCAAGATGAGCGACATCTTCTGCGGCAAAGCATCCGTACATACTGCTATCTATGTATTCAAAGTCGGAGAACCGCACAACACTAAGTCTGTCGTACGATTTATCGACTTCTCCAACGATGGCTATTCACGACAGAACCGCAAGAAATCGTCCCAATCCGTCAACCTTCGAGACACCGACAACGCCAAACAGCGTTACCAAGAAATAGTCAACCTCGTCTGCTTCGGAAAAGGCACACACAACGAAAACCTGCATTACTACAAAGACTGCTTCGTCGAAGACACAATCACCCTCTCCGGCAAAGACTGGACTTACGGACAGCACCGGCAAATAGACACCACACCCACCTACGACGACTTCGCCAACACCGTCAAAGATTACCTCGCTTGGAAAGTCGCACAGATAATCAAACAACAAAACGAAGACGGCAATGCCACTGGGGACGCGGACGCCCCCGTCCGCGGTAAAGATAACATCCAAAACGATACGGAGGACTGCTTGGGAAAACACTAAGCCCTCGCACTCTTCCACACTGCGAGGGCTATAAAAAGTTCAGAATAGGGGAACTATTCAACATCAAAACCGGTAGAGATATCATCATCGGACAAACAAAAGACGGAGACATCCCGCTTATCAGCCACCAACACGAAAATAATGGTATCTCTAAATATATCGCTCAATTAAGCGATAGAACTCTATTTGACTACAAAACCACTATTCCACTTGCAGATAGAGGCGTATTTCTTGCTACTACACAAAACCAAAATTTCCATATCGGAACTAGGGTAAAAGCCTTAACTTTCAAAGATGGTGAGCAAACAGAGTGCACAAGACTTTTCTTTGTAACTGCCATCAATAAACTGCAAACACTTTTCATTGACTATCTCACTAACGCAACGGATAGTCTACCTGACCTCGAAATCACTCTCCCCATTACCATATCCGGAGACATTGACTTCCAATACATGCAGGACACTATCCACGAACTCGAACAG
>CAVJQD010000156.1:0-3266 GCA_963651555.1 uncultured Clostridium sp.
GGATACAGAAATCGTCGATGCGCACGTTATCGCCGAGCCGGATAGTCTCAGGCGAATAGAGCCGTGCATAGCGGCTAATCCGCACATCCTTGCCATAAGCGGCAAGACCTAAGGCTGCGAGTTCGTGGTCTGTATAAAAAGAAGTCATGTCGTTACACGTATTTTGGTGCTTCGCACGTATTTGGTTGCACGTTGGTGGTTACACGTTGGTGGTTGCACGTTGTTGGTTGCACGTTATTGGTTACACGTTGGTGATTTTATGTTGGTGGTTCGCTGCGCGAACGTTGGTGTTCTAAGTTATTTTTGTTGTTTATGTTGCTTACCGCGGGCGAGGCGCCCACGTCCCCAGTGTCGTTGTTATTTTAGTTGATTATAGAGTTTATGGTTGAATATAGAGAGTTATTATTGATGTATGCACGTTAGTGTTGTTCTGCTTTGTTAAGCAGGTAGTCTTGTAGCCATTGGGTGACATGGTGTACTTCTAGGGAGTTATCTTCGGCATCATACTCTGCAATATACGCAGTCGTTGTGGCATAGTTACTTCAGTGTATAGTGTCCGGATGGCTGAACGGCATGTTTGGTGATAGTAGTCACCACTGTTTCTTTGCCATCTTTGGTTTGGATGACATCAGCACCACGTAGGATAGTGGTTTCTACATTAGCGCTAGTAGCACGGAGATAGCCCAATGAGGCTTCTCGGCTTACCATCTCTTGGATGGCTTGTTGCTCTTTTGCATCGGTCTTACTCATGTTCGTTGTACGTATTTAGTTCGCTGCGCTCACATTGGTGGTCGCACGTTGGTGATTACACGTTGGTGGTTACACGTTGTTGGTTGCACGTTGTTGGTTACACGTTGTTGGTTGCACGTTGGTGATTGCATGTTATTGGTTACACGTTGGTGATTTTATGTTGGTGGCGTTGTCGTTGATTATACATTTCTATTCACTTTGGGAGGGAGGGCAGGAGTTTGTTCTGATTCAAATAAGGTGTTCCTATCCAAAGTTTCCAAAAGAGTCATTTGTTTGATAGCAATCTCATTTAATCGAATCAAACGAACCGATTGTTCCAAGCCATCATTGATAAAGACAGCATTTAAGTTCTCCAAATTACTTAGGCATATCAGTTGGTTAATCGTTGCATAGTCTCTTATATTTCCTTTTTGCGAAGGATGACTCTCACGCCATTCTTTGGCAGTTATCCCCAAAAGAGCCACATTAAGGACATCTGCCTCTTCGGCATATATCAAGGACTTATGCCGAGCATCAATCTCAGTTGGAATCAAGTTTGTCTTTATAGCATCGGTATGGATATGATAGTTTAGTTTACTAAGTTCTCGTTTTGCAGTCCAACCAAGTGCTTTTTGCCGTTCTTCTTGTAAGAGTTGATACTGTTTTACCAACAAGAGTTGGAAACGAGGACTTATCCACATACCAAAATGGTATGCAATATCCTTATGAGCATAGGTTCCTCCATAACGCCCTGTTTTAGCCACTATGCCAATAGCATTTGTGCGTTCAAGCCATTGTTTAGTAGAAAGGACAAAATTATTACTTCCCGCCTCATTTCTAATTGTACCGAATTCGGTATAATTAAAATTGGGGTTGTATAGAAGTTCCCACTCTCCGAGATACTCAATGGTGCTTTTGAGGCTCATCCATTTGAAAATAATATGCTCTTGCATTTGGCTATGAGCCATATCAGTCAAACTGATATAGTCTTCATTGTTAAAGCCCTTAAGCACGGATATTTCGGAAGACTCAACTATTATTTTGTCCATTTTCATTGTTAGTCCTTTAAGCAGTTGATGACGCGGGTGATGTCTTCGTCAGTGAGGGCGTGGTGCATGGGGAGGCAGATGACGGTGGCGGCCATGCGGTGGGCATTCGGCAGGTTCTCGGGGGTAGCCGAAGGGAGACCACGATAGGTGGAGAACTCGCTGATGAGCGGGTAGAAATAGCGGCGGCCGAGGACATTCTGGGCTTTCATCTTAGCATAGAGTTCGTCACGCGACATGCCGAACTTCTCGGCATCGACAAGGACTGGGAAATAGGAGCAGTTCCAGTTGTAGTCCTGCGTGGATTGCAGCAGTTGCGTCTCGCAGTCGAAGAGCGTGATGCCACGGACATCTTGCAGGGCGTTGACATACTTCTTAGCGACCTCTTTGCGGGCAGCGATAGCGGCGTCGACATGGTGGAGGTTGAGGAGGCCGTAGGCAGCACGTATCTCGTCCATCTTGCTATTGATGCCTGGAGCGACGACGGTGACTTCATCGTGGAAGCCGAAGTTCTTGAGGTCGTCGATACGGCGTTTGGTCTCGGCATTGGGCATCACCATGGCACCACCTTCGACGGTGTTGTAGACTTTGGTGGCGTGGAACGAGAGGGTGCTCATGTCTCCAAAGTTCAAGATAGATACAGGCCTACCCCCAGCCTCGTAGACCTTCACTCCGAAGGCGTGGGCGGCGTCGTAGATGACTTTGAGACCGTAGGTGTCGGCGATATGTTGTATGCGTTCGACATCGCATGGTTGTCCATAGACATGCACGGGCATGATAGCCGTAGTGCGAGGTGTGATGGCGGCTTCTATCTTGTCGGGGTCGAGGTTACCTGTCTTAGGGTCGATATCTACGAAGACTGGTTTGATGCCGTTCCACCAGAGGGCATGGGTGGTTGCGACAAACGAATAAGGTGTGGTGATGACTTCGCCTGTGATACGCAGTGCTTGGAGGGCGGTGATGAGTGGCAGGGTGCCGTTGGTGAAGAGGGAGAGGTAGTCGACGCCGAGGTACTGCGTGAGGGCAGCCTCGAGTTGCTGATGGGAAGTGCCGTTGTTGGTTATCCAGCGGTTGTCCCATATCTGTTGGAGGTAAGGGATGAACTCGTCCAATGGCGGGAGGAGGGGCGAGGTGACGGTTATTTGAGTGTTCATGAGTTTGTCCGTTTTGGTTAGTTATTGGGATGTTCTAAAAATTCCCCGTTCTTAATTTATTCTTAGAACATCCCTATTGTCTTACAGGGTGCAAAGTTAGAGTTTTTTTTTGAGGTGAGCAAATAAAATGGACCGCTGCGCTAAAAAGACCGTTTCACTGTCGGACCGTTACACTGTCGGACCGCCTGCGGCTGAAGGACACACGACCGCACGGAGTGCTGAAAGACGGATTAACATAAAACATGGTCAAAAACAATTATCAACAAACTATCAACAGCCATCAACACGATTATCATAAAAATTAGGGTCAAAAACAATTATCAACTCATTATCAACA
>CAVJQD010000157.1:0-3195 GCA_963651555.1 uncultured Clostridium sp.
GTATTTGATAAACTCGTTTTTGGCAAATTTCTCAAACTTCTCGCCATCGGGTTGATTGTATTCCCTTAGCATCTCGTGGAAGAGTCTGTTTTTCGTCTCTTCTTCCGTTTGCAGTTGCCCTGTATAGCCTTCACGAAGCGTAGGGTCGTCTCCTTCGTATGAAGTGATGACAGCGGTGTGTCCTTTGAAATATGAGTCGCTCTGGAAGCACTCCCAATAGCGAAACGCTTGATAGATAGATTCAGCAACGAGTATAGCATTACCCCAGCCTTCCCGCAGACAAGGTATGAGTTCGAAATCGCTTCCTATTTTTATGCAAATCTTTCTAATACGATCGATGGATGAGTGGATATTCTGGAGTGTAGCCCATCGTTGTTGCAGTCGTGCTCTGGCTGTTATTGATAGGTTGGCTGTTTTCTGCTCGAAAAGGCGGTCGAATGTCGCTTTGTCGTCGAGTTCTTGGTCGACAGAGCGTGCCTCGTATCGCAGGTCGCGAATGACATTGTCGGCCACGGCTTCGTTGAATTTATAGGTCGAAATCCACGGTCCGAATTGCTCTCGCGATGTTAGATTTTTCTGTGAACGGAGAAGTGGTGTGCCGGTGAAACCAATGAGCATGACATTGTCTCCCATAATTTTACGCATGGCTTTGTTGAGCACGCCGCCCTGTGTGCGGTGGCACTCATCGACGAAGACATAGAGATTGCCCTTTGCTTTGAATCCTTCTGGTAGATTGTTGGCCACCTGTTCCAGATAGTATTCCGCAGAGCGTTTGCCTCGTATGGTGTGTGTGGGGTCATTGACTCTTCCTGTAACACCGAACTTGTGAATGAGCGTGGTGATAAGTGTAGGACATTGTCCGTTGCCCTGCAGCATCTTGATCAGGTGTCTCTCCGACTTGGCTTGTGATGGTTGTATGTCGGCATCGGCAAAGCCTTGCGTTATCTGTTGGTCGAGTTCGTCACGGTCGGTGATGACGACGACACGTGCGTCGGTGATGTTCTCTATTATCCACTGAGCGAGCCATACCATGGTGAGCGATTTGCCGCTACCTTGCGAGTGCCAGATGATGCCGTTTTGTTTGTTCTGGCAGCGTTGTTTGCAGGCATGTAGCGCAAAGTATTGGTTTGGTCGTGCCACTTTTTTATCCCCACCGTCGAATATGACGCAGTCGTGCAGGAACTCGATGAGTCGGTTATGGTCGAGCATCTGCAGGAGTGTCCGATCGAGGAGGTTCTCGAACTGCGCGACGGGGTAAGGCGTGGTGTATGGGTCGGGTTTCCCGTCAGGCTTTGAGTAGTGCTCGCCGGTAGGTTCTTTCCATCTCAAGTAGAAGTTTTCTGGGGTGAGGGTTGTGCCATAGTATACACCTTCGCTCTCGTTACCTGCGAGCAGGAGTTGTGCTGTAGCAAAGAACTGCGGTATCTGTCCGTCGGCTTGGTTGCGGTACTGTTGTCGAATGCCTTCGTGTGCGCTTACGGATGCTTTTTTGAGTTCTATGATGCAGACGGCGATGCCATTGATATAGACGACGACATCGGGTCGGCGGTGTTCGACGACGTCGTTGGTGCGGCGTACGGTTACCTCTTCTGCGATGTGGTAGAAGTTGTTCTCCGGATGTTGCCAGTCGATGAGCGAGACGGTACGGTTGGCCCGTCCGAGTCCTTGGCTGACGGAAGTGGGCTTGCGCAGGAGTCCGTAGATGTTTTTATTGACGGTGTAGAGGGTATTGTGGTCACGGCACTGTGCCACGAGGTCGGTGAGTTTCTTTATCGCCTCGTTGGCTTGCTTGGGCGTGCAGCCTTGTCTCTCGGTGAGGAACTGGCGAAGTATCTCTTCGCGATATGGCATGTTTTCAGAGTCTTGGAGGTTACCAAGGTAGGTGTAACCGCCGAAGTCGCAGAGTGAGCGTACGACACGGTTCTGTGTATCACGCTCGGTGTTGACCAGATGAGGTGTATTAGGCATATTATATACGAATTTTACCGGTTAGTAGTTGTTGCATCATACCCTGTTTGATGAGGGTGTATTTGTCTCGCTGCGCTTGCAGGGCTTGTATCTCGTCGTCCATAGAGGTGAGGATGGAGGCTATGGCGCGTTGCTCGGTCATATCAGTAGGTAGCAATAGTACAATATCGCTTATATCTTTAGCATGTATATGAGGCTGAGCGCCACCTGCCTGACATTTGTAAACAGCCTCTTGCTTTAACAGCAGCGTATAATACATAAACTTTATGTCAAAATCCTTTTGCTCATTAATTGTTGAACAATCAGAAGCAAATATTGAATTTTGATAAAAGGCAATGTATCCTGCATTTGCCCCAGACCCACTAATTGTAATAGTATCCTTTTCCCTATTATATTCTGAGTGAAAACCTGCTGGCTTTTTTCCACCTGCAATTACAGGAATTGCACCATCTTTATATTCTGAAGATTTTAGCATTGAACCATTTCTAATCTCTACTTCTCCCAACTTTTTCTCCACCCACGGTTCACTAAACCCATTGAGTCTTGTTTTTCCCGTGAGGAGTTGTTGCATAGTTCCCTGCTTGATATTCCGTTTCTTCTCAAGGAGTTCGTCGAGACTGGATATCAAGGAGTCAATGTCCGAAAGCGCAGAGGCTATGCGGCGCTGCTCGGGAAGGGGAGGGAGAGGAATATTTAATGTCTTTAATTGCTCGGCATTTATACCGGGTTGACCAGAACGCATTGATTCCGAAATAACCCAAAGTTTGTATGGATAGGTCTGTGTAAAGTAGAACACATATTTGCTATCAGCCTTACAAATGTTAGTCTTTATCAAGAATCCTGCATAAACAAGTTGCCCATCAGAATGATTATAAATATATGTTTTACCAACAGTTGCTCCAGTTCTTGCAACTAACAAATCATTCTCTTTAACGATGTGTTCGTCAGTAAAGAAAGATGGCGATGTTAATGGATTCGGTTGAAAAGAGCCATTTTCGTCAGAAATGTCAGTTATTCTTATATAACGACTCTTGCCGTCGTATGTCGTTGCTTCAGCAGCAATGCCATATGCTGTATCTTGTGAAATCTCTCCCAGCGTTTTTACCTCCCAATCCTTCGGCACACGTCCTACTTCCGTCTCTTTAAACTTCGTTTCAATCATACCCCAATCAATTAAAGGTTAAACCCCATTTCTTTCAAATGAGCCATCACCGCATTCTCGTATGT
>CAVJQD010000158.1:0-3189 GCA_963651555.1 uncultured Clostridium sp.
GTATAATTTCGTTTGGACAGTATTATTTCTTTTAGATAGTGCGTGGATTATTATCCAACAAATAAAAAAACACATTGCAATTGCAAAGATACGCATTTTTTTTCACATAAACAAGTGCAAAAAAACAATCTATTTTTGTGTGAAACGCCCTACCCTAGCGGCTTTTCATTGTTTGTGGTTGAAAAGTTTTGACGAAAGTATTTATTTATAGACTTTTGTCCTCACTTATCGGAAAAAAATAGACAACAAGCGCGAGATTGCAAATCCCGCGCTTTGTTATTCGTCTAATGCCAAACGAAAGTCCAAGTTAATACCCTGCAGCTCACCTAATTCTCCTCCGCTGCCGTACAGTAGCAACATAAGTCGTTCCTTGAGGTAATCAAAGTTTCTCACACTGTACCACTTCTGCACAGATTGCGTTGCAAGCATACAATGGAATGTTTGTCATCCAGTCTTGCCTCTCGTATGGGAGCATCGAAAAGCGTACAGCGTGCAACGAGGGATTATTGCTAATGAACGTGCGCAGCGACTTTGCCTTGACATTATTCTCGGCTTTTACCTCTATAGGAACTATCTTGTCGTTGCATTGCGTAAAAAAATCTATCTCGATGGTTGAATTGTCGACCGAATGATAAAACAGAGGCAGTTCTTGAGCGTTCAGCTGAGTAAAGACATACAGTTCGGTAAATGCGCCCTTGTACTCAGAAAAAACGCCATCGCCCACCAACACCGATTCCGCCGAAACACCCACCATGGCTCCCATAAGCCCCACATCAAGCATAAACAGTTTGAAGGCATTTTGGTCTTCATAAAACTTCAATGGCAATTCTACTTTGTTGACTCTTGCCACTTTATAAGCCAATCCTGCATCTATCAGCCATTGAATAGCCATCTCGAAATCGGCAGCACGAGCACTTTTTTTCAGCGCGCCATAAATAAACTTTTTGTTTTCCTTGGCCAACTGCGCCGGTATGCTGTCCCATACCATATTGATGCGCGGAACTTCTCTGGCGGGGGCATGTTTGGAAAAATCGCGGCGATAATCTCTAATTATCTGCTCTTGTATGCGCCTAACGGCTTGCAGTCCTTCGTGCTGCGAATAAGCAAAAACGGCGGCAGGCATTCCACCCACATAATAATACTGTCGAAGCAACGAGACAAGTTCTTGCGACAACATTTTCATTACCTGCCAATTAGCCGTTTCCAGCACTTTTAGCAACTGTTCTTTTCCCATCGCCTCCAAAAACTCCAAAAATGTCATCGGATAAAGTCGCAACTCGTCCACCTTTCCAACGGGATAGGACACACCGCCATGCAGCGACAATCCCAACAACGAACCTGCCACCACAATATGCACATCGGGAGCATCTTCGCAGAAAAATTTCAATGCCTCGATGGCTTTGGGGCAATCCTGTATCTCATCTAGCACTACCAGCGTATCGTGAGGCGTAATATCTACCCCACTGATTGCCGACAATGCCATCAACATATCGGCCGTAGTGCCTCCAGTTTCAAAAACCTCGGTAGCCTTTTTGTTACGATCCAAACTAAGAAATGCCAATTTCTTATATTCCTTCTCACCGAATTGACGCAATATATAGGTTTTGCCCACCTGCCTTGCACCATTAAGAATCAGAGGCTTACGGCAGGGCGAATTCTTCCATTCCAACAATTGCGTATAAATTTTCCGTTTCATACTCTACACTTTTTCTGACGAATATCTGCCGCAAAGATACACTTTTTCTGACGAATAATTGCTATAACTATACACTTTTTCTGACGAATGTGGATTCAACTTCTAAATGCGACTAATTTCATTTATAGACTTTTGTCCTCACTTATCGGAAAAAATAAATAGCAAGCGCGAGATTGCAAATCCCGCGCGATTGTTGTTTGCTCAATCAAATTATTTAATTGGATTGTTTTGTTTTAAGAAAAGCACCCAATTAGATAGTAACTTGCCAAGTACCCTGTTTACGTCCGCCAACGCGACGAAGCTGCCCTTGCTGTTGTAGTTTTGCGATATGAAACTTAACGCCATCCTCTGTAATATTCCCCAATGCCTGTGCTACCTCCACTCGTGATGCTTGTGGATGAGTACGCAAATAATCTAGAATTTTCTTTTGGGTAGTATTTCCACCTTCTATAGCGTTCTTTTGGGTAGTAGAAGGACCCTTTGGGGTAGTATTTTCGTTCTTTTGGGTAGTATTTTCCCCTTCTGCATCATTCTTTTGGATAGTAGAATCGCCCTTTTGGATAGTAAATTCACTCTTTTAGATAGTATACTTCTCCTTTTAGATAGTAATATCGTTTTTTTAGATAGTGCGTAGATTGCAATCCTACAAATAAAAAAACGCATTACAATTGCAAAGATACGCATTTTTTCTCACATAAACAAGTGTAAATATAAACAAATTATTGGGGGGTAGAAAATTAGTGAAATGCCCTACCCTAGCGGGTTTTCATTGTTTGTGGGTGAAAAGTTTTGACGAAAGTTTTTGCGAAAGTATTGTCAATTCAAAAAAGTATCGTACCTTTGCCACCGAAAGTTTTGGCGAAAGTTCTTTCGTGTTCATTGAGCATCGATGTTTGTGGAGTGAATATCCATTTCGGGGGAATCAAACCTTGATTTTGCCAACTCAACCAACAAACGACCAAAAACAGACCACGAAAAAGCGCCAAATTCCGGAAACTTTCATAAGAACTTTCGTAAAGAGTTACGTAAGTAATTGGTTGAAAAAACGAGTCGATGCTCTGATTTGATGGGCTTTTACTAAAAATTAAAAAGCTAGTCATCTTTGACCATTTTTTAAGCCCCAAAATTAGACCAAAAATTGACCATTTTTTGACCAAAATTAGACAGCAAATTAGACCAAAATTCATATTAATCAGCCTAAAAAACTGACGACCGTATAGTCATTGAACGTTGATTTAATTACCTGACTATCAATGTGTTAACGTTGGAAAAATTGTCGTTTTCGCGACAAAAATCATCGCCCATGGTCTCAATCCATGGGTTCGAATCCCATCGGAATCACTGTTTTTGTTTTTCACTGTCGCTCCGAGCCGTTTGGTTGGGGGCGATTTTTGATTTTGCGCCAACAAAAAAACTGCCCCCGAAAGAGCAGTTTTTGCAACTTTATGCCGAACAATCGACTATTTCTCGTTGAGAATGCGCACAGCAGCATC
>CAVJQD010000159.1:0-3164 GCA_963651555.1 uncultured Clostridium sp.
AAGTATATCTGGTCAGTATCAAGCATTTGTCGGAACACTCGTTCTTTGTGTGCATCTTCAAGGTTGAGTATTTTCTGCTTTATCTTGAGCGTGCGCTCGTTGAGGTGAAGCATAAAGTCTTCTACTTGGTCACCACTAAAGTTAGTGAATATCCTTTTTACATATTCCTGTACATCCTTAGGTGAGAGGGGAATCATCTTTCCCATCTCGTCAGAGACAACCTGTGTGCAACGTCGGATTTTAGTTTCTTGATCTTCGGCTTTCCGGATATAGTCGAGAATGAAACTATAGGTTTGTCCTTCTACTTTCTTGTAGATGGGGATATGCTCGTCGTTATTCTCGTCAATATCTACCCCATACATATTTGTTTCAACAGCAGCAAACGAGATATTGGTATCTTGCTCAGACAGTCTGAAGGACTTGAGGAGAGCCTCTCCAGTCAGTAACACATCTTCAGGGCGTCCGAATAAGGGGCTGTCAGGAGCATCGTTATGTGTAAAGAACATTGGGAGTTTTACTTGTTGAGCCGATTCAACAAAGTATGAGTTTATCTTAGCAGTCTTTACTTGTGAGGTTAATTCTATAGGAACAGAAGGACCGTTTTGCTGTTTTATCTGTTTATCCATATCCATTGCTTCTTTTTTAGCGTTGTTCAGGATGTCTGTGACAATAGTCTTCACGCTTGGGAGTTGGTTTTCGGATGGTGTATCAATATCGGTTGGAGTTGTTTCTTGTGGATTGAATGATATCTCTGCTACATTTACTTCGTCTTCTGGACTCGTTTCTGATGTAGTATATTGCGGGATATTCTCCAAAGGGAACAATGTGGGTGTAGAAACTTGCTCTTTTGGCTGTTGCATAATAGCGGGTTCTGGAAGTTCCACTGAGCGGTAGTCTTTGTCGGAGAAGCCAGCGTGGTTAAGACCTTTTACTACGTTGTCCAGCGTCTCTTGGAACTTGGCAGAGGCGGTGAGTACGTAACTGAGGTTGAGTATGTCGGCTTTGTTCCGCCGTGCATGTGGCAGTCGCAGCACACGTCCCACTATCTGCTCCACATCTACGGATGAGGACTTGTCGGCAAGTGATGCAAGGATATAGGCAAAGGGACAGTCCCATCCTTCTTTGAGGGCGTTGATGGTGATGATATATCGTACAGGGCAGGAGGGTGATATTAGGTCGATACCCTTCAGTTCGTCTATCTCGGCGGTCTTTATCTTGATTTGTTCCTCGGGGATGTTCAACTCAAGTAGGGTGTCTTTTACTTTGTCTATCACCTCTCGGTCTTCTGTGTTTTGCTGTCTCGATTCGGCTTGGAATAGCACCATCGGTCGGATATAGTTATCTCTAGTCTCTGCTTTTGCCGCTTGTTCCAGACTGCGCTGCAGGTGCAGGGCTGAGTCATACACTTGTGCTTTAGTGTTGTGGTTGTAGACAATGACCGGCAGTTTCACCATGTTGTTGCGTTTTAGTTCCAGTGCATCGGTGAAGCAGATGATGTTGCTGTTCTGTTTAGGCGTGGCGGTGAGGTCGAGCACGAGCGATGGGTGCAAGTCGTTGAGCATCTGTTCCGACAGTTTCGATACGGCATTGTGGCTCTCGTCCACTATGACGATAGGGTGTACGGCTTGCAGCACTCGCATGAGTTGCACCTCGTCGTCGTTTTCCTCCTCTGTGTTGTCCATTCGCTCCTTTATTAGTGGTGCAAATGACTGTAGGTATCCGTTCTCTTGATACACTTTCCGTCCATCTTTATTGTTGGTGCGCAGGGAGTCGAACGACAACACCAGTATGCACAAGTTCTCCCGCACAGTAGTCAGCGAGAAGCCTTGTCCCGTTAGGGCTTGTTGCTTGTCGAATACCTCTACACGATTCTGGAAGTCGGTGTCGATACGCTGGCGGTAGGGGTGTTGCTTGTTGCGCAGGTTACGGAGGGTTTGCTCGAGGATAGCATTGGAGGGTACAAGCCATACCACTACTTTGTAGGGCGGGTTGGTATGGTCGATGGCTATCTTTAGGGCTGCAGCGGCAATGAAGGTCTTGCCGCCACCTGTCGGCACTTTCATACATACGTGCGGAGCGTTGTGTACATTGTCCTTGTAGGGGGTGATGATGCTACCTGCGGCTGGGATGATAGCAGGGTTGTTGGTCTGCCAGAAGGCGGTAAATCCTTTGGCGATATTGTTACACTGCTCCACGCACCCGAGAAAACGGTCGAGTGCTTGCAGGTTGGCTATTTGGTAGTTCTTCAGTTCCATAGTTTATACGGCTTTGCCGTGTTGTTGAAGTTATTTTCATTGTTTTCGTTGTTTTCGTTACCGCGGGCGGGGTGCCCGCGTCCCCAGGCGTCGTCTGCCAGGACAAGTCTTGCGACTTGAACGACGCGAGCCGCGTCGTCTCCTACATCGTGCGTCCCCAGTTATACACGTTTGATGTCTCGGGGTATCTTTTTGTATCGGATGTTGAATTGTGCCATGTCTTGTTCGGAGAGGAGGCAGCGGTCGGCATAGATGATGTACATATCGGCTTTGTCTTGTTCGGTCAGGGTATTTAGGAAGTCCCAGTCGAGGCAGGTCTCGGTGTTGGGTTCGTAGTAGAAATAGTAGTTGTTGTGCTCGTACTGCCCCAATAGGTACTTGTTAGCATGTTTGTCGGGACGGCGGTAGGCGGTGTGCGTCTCGGAGTACCACACATACTCGCGTATCTGCTCGGTGTCGGCATGGTCGTTGAGTAGGTTCGTCTTCGGGTCGAAGATAGTGGTCCCTAACTCATAGTAGGCAAACGAGCCGCCTGTACCCTCTACGGCTTTGTTGCCCTCGCCGTAGCCGTCTATCACACGGCGTACTCGCTCGGCAGTGATCGTCTCGGCATAGTCGCACATCTCACATAGTATAAAGCGGCGATGCCCACCGTCCTGTTTGTTTAGGTTCAGCACTGCATGGGCTGTTGTGCCACTGCCGGCAAAGGAGTCGAGGATGAGGGAGTCTTTGTTGGTTGCTAAACTTAAACACCGATTAATCAACGCAGTAGGTTTTGGGAAAGCGAATATCCTTTGATTGTCAAATATTACTGTCCGGTAAACTGAAAAAAAAGAGGCGCGCATAAAAGCGTAAAAAAACGGCTGGTTCTCTTGCAAGAATCAGCCGTCCGTTGTAATTTTGTGTTGC
>CAVJQD010000160.1:0-3122 GCA_963651555.1 uncultured Clostridium sp.
TTTGACTGGGGTGGTCGCCTCCAAAAGCGTAACGGAGGCTTCCAAAGGTACCCTCACGACGATTGGTAACCGTCGGAAGAGTGCAATGGCATAAGGGTGCTTGACTGAGAGACCGACGAGTCGATCAGGTAGGAAACTAGGGCATAGTGATCCGGTGGTTCCGAATGGAAGGGCCATCGCTCAAAGGATAAAAGGTACTCCGGGGATAACAGGCTGATCCCTCCCAAGAGCTCATATCGACGGAGTGGTTTGGCACCTCGATGTCGGCTCGTCACATCCTGGGGCTGGAGAAGGTCCCAAGGGTTCGGCTGTTCGCCGATTAAAGTGGCACGCGAGCTGGGTTCAGAACGTCGTGAGACAGTTCGGTCCCTATCTGTTGTGGGCGTTGGAGACTTGAGGAGAACTGGCACTAGTACGAGAGGACCGTGCTGGACTGACCTCTGGTCTACCGGTTGTGCCGCCAGGCGCAGTGCCGGGTAGCCAAGTCGGGATCGGATAAGCGCTGAAAGCATCTAAGCGCGAAGCCGGCTCCGAGATTAGGTCTCCTTTGAGGGTCGTCCGAGACGAGGACGTTGATAGGCTGCAGGTGTAATGACGGAGACGTTTTTAGCCGAGCAGTACTAATAGCCCGAATGCTTCTTCTGGGCATTGTTCCGCAGTAGTCGCAAAGAGTTTGTGAGATAGCGCTTTAGGGCGTATCTTTTTCCGTAACGAAAGCCAAATCCTATTTTAGGTGGTTATGGCGCTGGGGTTCCACCTCTTCCCATTCCGAACAGAGAAGTTAAGCCCAGCATCGCCGATGGTAGTCCGTCTTGAGCGCGCGAGAGTAGGTAGCCGCCGTTTTTGTGAACCTCGATAAGTTTTTACTTGTCGGGGTTCTTTTTTTTTAGACCCCCTGCCCCCAAGGGGGTGTATTTTGTGGTGTGACGTAGGGGCGAATGATTATTCGCCCCTACAATTCAACACTTTAACAACTACAAACCTAGAAACAGAAATTGCTTGCAATTTCGAGAAACAGCTAGAAATCTAGAAACTAGAAATTAGGAATCCACTCTTCACTGCACTGCGTTTTCTTTATTCGATAAAAAAATATTGAAAAAAGTTTGTTTGTTTCAAAATAAAGCGTTATCTTTGCGGTTGAATCTACGCAGGTGGGGAATGTGTCCTTGTAATTTGGGTAGATTTAGACATATTGAAGAGCGTTTATTAGCGCTTTGTATTTGGCTAAACGAAACTTCGCAACTTTCGAAAAGCAGTCAGAAGCAAAGTAGCAATAGATGCCTATGGGTATGACAATTTTCATCGCATCGTCATGGTGTAATGCAGTCATACAGCGTAGGTTTCTTGTTGTTTTATTTGACTGCTTGGGCATGCGAAGGCCTCGTTTAGCGAATGAGCAACACGGGGTCTGCGCTTTTTTTTGTGTGTATATGTAATGTGGTGTGCAGGTGTCCGATGCGCACCAATCAGATAACCTATTTTTTTTACCCCGTACGGACAGCGGGAAAAATAAAATTTATCTCTATGAGAAAAACAAAATTTTTCGCAGCCATGTGCTGCACAGCAATGCTTTTCGCGGCATGCGAAAAGAACGAGCCAACGAATAATTCGTCTAAAGATCCAATTGATCAGGATCAAGAGCAAGAACAGGAAGATGGGGACACCTCTGTTCTTACGGGTACAGAAAATGGCCACGATTGGGTGGATTTAGGTCTGCCAAGTGGTCTTAAATGGGCTACCTGCAACATAGGAGCAACAAAGCCAGAAGACTATGGCAACTACTATGCTTGGGGTGAAATCGTAACAAAAACAAACTATTCGTGGGAAACTTACATACACGGCACTAGTGATAGTGCACTCACAAAATATTGTAACCGTGCAAGCTACGGAAAGGATTATTTTTTCGATAGCATTCCGTTGCTAGATTGGGAAGATGATGCTGCCGCAGTTAATTGGGGTGGAAAATGGCGTATGCCAACAAAAGACGAATGGCAAGAGCTGTTAGATAATTGCACCAATGTTTATATTGATGATTATCAGAATACTGGAGTTTCTGGTATAAAATTTAGTTCAAAAAATGGGAACTTTATTTTTATTCCCAATGCGAATTTTATAAGGGACAGTGAATTGATAGAAGCAAATGAAACAACTGGTTGTTATTGGACCTCTTCGTATAGTTTTTATTGTCCATCAAACGCTTGGACCTCTAGTGAGTGGTGGTCTGCTATGCGTTACGAAGGTCGTGTTATTCGTCCAGTTTTTGGAGCAGACGCAAAAATCCCCGAATTCATTATCGATCGCAGTCTACCATTACCTGAGCCACAAGAACCAACCGATGGTTCATATCTTATTGTAGTTCAAATAAACGCTCCCATTTGCGAGGGTAACGATATAGTTTTTGTTGGTAATTATAAAATGTCGAGTTTAACTGAATGGGAAACAGACCCCAATGAATTGGTGAAATTGAAGCCGTACGATTCATATGAATTTGAAGGTGTTTATAAAAACCTTGAAAATTGGTACTACGCAAAAATAGATTATTCTGATTATTCCGAACCATTGCAAGGTAAATTTGTTCAACTAACTGATTATGATGAATTCAATTGGGCTTATCAGAGTGGAGAACCATCTGCTTGGACAGTTGTAAGTGGAGATGTCGAAATAGAGGCTAGTCATTTTTCTGGTGAGTCTGAAGTTACTTGGAATAGTAAGTTAGCAATTGTAAAATTTGATAAGTGGAAAAATGGAGCAAATCCATGCGTAGAGCCTCAAGATTATGTGGTAAATGTTAAATGTGAAGATTTTGTACCTTATATAGCAGGAAATTTCAATTCGTGGGAGCACGAAATGATGACACTTGTAGATGGTACAGATGACACATACACTTATACCCTATATAGTCAGATGCCAGGCAATCAATTCAAAATAACAACTGGAGATTGGCTCGCTGAAGTACTTATGAAAGAGGCTTGGAATGAGGCAGGTAGTTGCTACGAAAAGCAATATAACACGACCCTTGAATCGGGCAAAAATACATTTAATTTTGAAGTAGCAGGTTTGAATACCGTGCTTACAATGTGCGAAGAATACTAAACACGAAAAACTAAATATAAAAAACTGAT
>CAVJQD010000161.1:0-3113 GCA_963651555.1 uncultured Clostridium sp.
CCCCGTGTCGTTCGGGTCGTAAGACCCGTTTGACCATGCTGCGATTGTGGAGACGTGAAGCGAAGGCAGGTGTGTAGCACTGAGTCTGCCTGAGCGAGTGAAGTCCAGTGGACTGAACAAGAATACCGTATCGAGCCCCCGTGTCGTTCGGGTCGCCAGACCCGTTTGACCCGATAATGCCTGTTAATTGTTAATCCCCCCATTTTTGCATATATCACAAATAACCACTACCTTTGCACCCGCATCGTGTACAGCACGACGCAAAGACATATAACATAACAGCATTGGCTATTATTTCGCGTTACCGAAAACCGACCAAGTTTAACAGGAGATACTGCAGAAATAATAACAAAAGGCATCATAACAAGGATGTCCTTTATCACCCAATTAACCATGCTCACACATGCTTAGTGTGAGTCTCTTAGGGTGAAAAGGTCTCCTTGGTCGGTTGCCTTGGTACGCGATAAGAAACTCACACTTTCTTATTGCAACGAGATTGATAGCATTGCACAACAACTATCAATCTATGGCACAGAAAAATAGTAGCCTTCATGCGGCTAAGTCGGCAAAAAAGGATGAGTTCTACACTCAAAGAGATGATATAGAAAAAGAAGTCAAATACTACAAGGACTATTTCCGCGACAAGGTCGTCTTCTGCAACTGCGACGACCCCTACGAGAGCAATTTCTTCAAGTACTTCGCCCTCAACTTCAACGCCTTTGGACTGCGCAAATTAATAGCCACCTGCTACGACGGCTCACCCATTTCTGGCAACGAACTGCGGTTTGAAGAATATAAAGAGGACAAGCCTAAGAAAAAAGCATACAAAATAGAACTAACCGAAATAACCGATACTAACGGCGATGGGGGTGTTGATTTGGTGGATGTTCAGTATATCCTCAAAAACAAAAAGAATACTCTCTCATTATTGAAAGGAGATGGGATATACGGTAAGGGAGATTTCCGTAGTAAAGAGTGCGTCGAACTCCTCAAACAAGCCGACATCGTCGTCACCAACCCTCCTTTCTCCCTCTTCCGTGAATACGTGGCGCAACTAATGGAGTACAATAAACGATTCCTGATTATTGGGAATATGAATGCCATTACCTACAAAGAGATGTTCCCGTTGATAATGAACAATAAGGTGTGGATGGGTGTCAGTATTCATAGCGGTGATAGAGAGTTCCGTATACCCGATGACTACCCCATGACGGCAGCCGGTCAGCGTATAGACGAGCACGGAATAAAATATGTACGTGTGAAAGGTGTGCGTTGGTTCACTAATATGGATTACCCACAACGACACGAGGACTTAGACTTATACAAACACTACACCCCCGAGGAATATCCTAAATACGATAACTACGACGCCATTAATGTGAACTCCACTGCAGAAATCCCATGCGACTACGATGGCGTCATGGGCGTTCCAATCACCTTCTTGGACAAATACAACCCCGACCAATTTGAAATTCAGGATGCCAGAGATTATACTACAATAGAACGTTTGAAGCATAAAAACTATGCTTTAATCAAAGATGCAGATGGGACAATAAAAGGAAAGGCGACTTATGCCCGCATCCTCATCCGCAAAAAGAAGTAGAACATTACAGAGACCATGCTACGCCTGGGGACGCGGGCGCCTCGCCCGCGGGTAAGATACTGCGATTGTGGAGACGACACGCCCCCGTGTCGTTCGGGTCGCCAGACCCGTTTGACCATACTCTGCCTGGGGGCGCGGGCGCCCCGCCCGCGGGTGACCCGATAATGTTTTAATGAGCCTTTAATGGGCTTTAAAGGAGTATAATGGTCCTTTAATGGACTGCAAGGAGAATAAAATAACAACTAAATGGAACCATCATGAAAATAACCTTACAACCCATCCGTGTCCGTGACCTCTGCGCCAGTTACGAAGACCTTTCTATCCAGGAGGAAGGTATCACCGGTTACGGCGGACGACTGAACATCCGCCCCAAGTATCAACGCGAGTTCGTCTACGACACCAAGAAACGCAACGCCGTCATGGACACCCTCTGGAACGGCTTCCCGCTCAATGTCATGTACTGGGTGAAGATAACAAACCCGAATGGTGAACCGGGTGGCAAGCCTCTTGCCTATGAACTGCTCGACGGCCAGCAACGCACCATCTCCATCTGCTCCTACATCGCCGGCGAGTACATGATGGAGTTCGACGGCAACCTGCTCGGCTTCGACAACATGACCACCGAACAGAAGAACCGCATTCTCGACTACGAGTTGCAGGTCTATATCTGCGAGGGCACCGACGAGGAGAAACTGCACTGGTTCCAGACTATCAACATCGCCGGCGAGAAACTGACCGACCAAGAGATACGCAACGCCGTCTATGCAGGTCCCTGGACTACCCAAGCCAAGAAGCGTTTCTCCAAGTCCGGCTGCGTGGCATACAAGATAGGCTCCGACTATATGTCCGGTACACCAATCCGACAAGACTACTTCGAGACCGCCCTCCGATGGATTGGCGATGCGCAAGGACTGACCATCACGGAGTATATGGCACGCCACCAGAACGACACCGATGCCGATGAACTATGGCAGTACTTCCAGAACGTGATACACTGGATAGAGGTGCACTTCACCAAGAAATACAAGAAAGAGATGAAAGGCGTTGAGTGGGGACTGCTCTACAACCGCTACCGAGACACCACCCTCACCGCCACGGCTATTGCCGACGAGGTGGCACGACTGATGCGTGACTCCGATGTGCAGCGCAAGTCCGGCATCTTCGAGTATGTCTTCGACCATGACATCCACCACCTCGGCATTCGTGCCTTCGACGACAACACCAAGCGTGAGGTCTACGAACGCCAAGCCGGCATCTGTCCTATCTGCGGCAAGCATTTCGAGATAGAGCAGATGGAAGCCGACCATATCACCCCGTGGGTAGAAGGTGGCCGCACCGTGGCGGAGAACTGCCAGATGCTCTGCCGTGACTGCAATCGCCGCAAGAGCAGCAAATAGCCTGCCCCGAACCTCGCTTCAACCGATCCGCAACGCTCAATATGGCATAGCATGGGGGCGCGGGCGCTTACGGGGTCCCCGCAAAGCCTGCTTTGTGGGGTGTCTGACTCGCC
>CAVJQD010000162.1:0-2949 GCA_963651555.1 uncultured Clostridium sp.
GCTCAGGCAGACTCAGTGCTTCGCACCTGCCTTCGCTTCACGTCTCCACAATCGTAGTATGGTAGGGCTTCTTCATAATTAGACGACCTTTCATTTTGATGCGGTTGCCCTGCTTTCCATATCACGCATTTGTGTATATGGGGAAATAATTGTAACTTTGTCGCGCAATAAGATCGAGAATAGTCCCTCAATGTTATCTACTTAAACCCACATTACAATATGGATTTCAAAAACGACTCTTTATCCTTATCTAATGCAGTAGAACGTATCAAGTCTGCCATCCTGCAAAGTCAACAGCAAGCTGTACAAGACCTAAATATCAATCTCTTATCTCTTTATTTTGCGATAGGAGAATTTATCTCTCAAAACACGAGACAACAACAATGGGGGAGTAATGCCCTAAAGGCCATTAGCGACCAACTGCAAAAAGAACTGCCAGGACTTCGCGGATATAGCGAAACGAACCTGAAAAACATGCGCATCTTTTATGAAGCATGGAGTCCTAACATAATTCGTCAGCCAGCGGCTGACGAATTGGAATTAACTAATAATGAGAAAGATATAGTGCGTCAGCCAACAGCTGACGAATTGCAACAAACTATTACTTGTTCAAATCTGCAATTATAAGATCCCACCCAACCATCCCAAACAACCTATCTACCCTTTCCGTCTTATAAGACCTATTCGCCCTATGACCCTCTATTGTCAACTATACCCTCTATTGTCAACTATAAACCAATCAACACCCCTCAACCAATCACCAATACGAAGTCACTAACGTGCAATCACCAACACGAAGTCACCAACATGATTGCTTGAAACAAATATTGCCAAATATGATCCAAATATTCCACGGCCTAAACTCATAAACCAAATTCAACCAATTCAACTTCTCCTAAACTCCTAAACCAATAAACTAATAAACGACTATTCAACCCTCATCAACGATTTCAACGTCTAATAAACCAATCAACCAATAAACTAATAAACACCCCCCAAACGCATAAACCCAAGGATGTACGCTCTTGCCGACTGCAATAACTTCTTCGTCTCCTGCGAGCGGGTCTTCCGTCCCGACCTCGAACACCGACCCGTCATCGTCCTCTCCGGCAACGACGGCTGTGTCGTCTCGCGCTCAAACGAAGCCAAAGCCCTCGGCATACCTATGGGCGCACCCCTCTACCAGATACGCCCGCTCGTCGACCAACACGCCGTTGTCTGTTTCTCCTCGAACTTCGCCCTCTACGGCGACCTCTCCGACCGCGTTATGTCTATCCTCCGTCGCCACACTTCACGCTTCGAGCAGTACTCCATCGACGAGTCCTTTCTCAACATCGACCACATCCCGCCTACCGACCAGAAGACCTACTGCGAGAACCTCGTCACCACCATCCGACAAGGCGTCGGCATACCCATCTCTATCGGCATCGCCTCCTCCAAGACCCTCGCAAAAGTCGCCAGCAAGTACGCCAAGAAGTACCCAGGTTACCACGGCGTCTGCGAGATACGCACCGACGAACAGCGACTTAAAGCCCTCTCTACCTTCGATGTTGCCGATATATGGGGTATTGGTCGCAAAGCCCGAGCCAAACTCAACCAACGCGGCATCACTACCGCCTTACAGTTCGCTCAGATGTCCGCCGCTGCCGTGCAGAACCTCCTCAACAAACCAGGGCTCCTCACATGGCAGGAACTGCAAGGGCAAGATGTCATCGACATCACCGAACTGCCACAGAAGCAGACCATCACCACCTCACGCACCTTCGCCGCCGCAGTCACCGACCACACTCTCCTCGAGCAGCAGATAGCCAACTTCACCGACCATTGCGCACGCAAACTGCGGATGCAGCACACCGTCGCAGGGCAGATATATGTCTATGCCCACACCTCCGCCTTCCGCACCGACATCGAGCAGCACTATCTCTCCGAACTCGTCACACTACCCGTGCCCACCGCCAACACGCAAGAACTCCTGCACTATGCCCTCGCCGCCTTCCGCCGTTCCTATCGGCAGGGCGTACTCTACAAGAAAGCCGGCGTAGTCCTGATGCATATCATGCCCGACGATGCCGTCGTGCAAGACCTCTTCGACACCCATGATCGTCAAAAAGACCAACGCCTTCAACATACCCTCGACCATCTCACCGACCGCCTCGGACGAAATACCATTCTCTTCGCCTCACAAATAACAACACAAACCAACGCACAGCCACAAACGTGCGACCATCAACGCGAAGCCACTAACACGCAGCCCCCAACGGCAACGCCCACCAACACGCAGCCGATCTACAAATCCGACCATCGCAGTCCCCTCTACACCACCGACCTCCGCGACATCATCACCATCAAGGCGAAGTGAGGTATTGTTGTTGTTTATTAGTTTAGGAGTTTAGGAGTTTAGGAGAAGTTGAATTGGTTGAATTTGGTTTATGGGTTTAGTTCGTGGAATATTTGGGTCGTATTTGGCAATATTTGTTTCAAGCAAGCATGTTGGTGACTTTGTGTTAATGATTGCATGTTAATGATTGCATGTTAATGATTGCATGTTAGTGATTGCATGTTAGTGATTGCATGTTAGTGACTTCGTGTTAATGATTGCATGTTAGTGATTGCATGTTAGTGATTGCATGTTAGTGATTTCATGTTAGTGATTGCATGTTAGTGATTGCATGTTAGTGATTTCATGTTAGTGATTGCATGTTAGTGATTGCATGTTAGTGATTTCATGTTAGTGATTGCATGTTAATGACTTTGTGTTAGTGATTTCATGTTGATAACTGTTTGTGACGAAGTCTTTATGTCAATTCATGTCGATACGCCGCAGGTGTTCGTTTAAGTCGTCTGTCCGTCGGCGCAGCCATACATTCATACATTCATTCATTCATACATTCATACATACATTCATACATTCATACATTCATACATTCATACATTCATACATTCATACAT
>CAVJQD010000163.1:0-2934 GCA_963651555.1 uncultured Clostridium sp.
TGATATGTGCAACTTTTTTCTGCTTTTTCTTTTCTAATTAATTCCGCCAACGGGTTAAATAGGAGGAAGGCGCAGAGGTAGTGCCATTGAGACTTCGAGTTGAATAGCATAATGAATGTTTTAGTGCAATGCTATCCATCTCGGGCATTAGGGATAGGGCATAAAGAAAGTGTGAACACATCTTTTTCGCACTCACAGGAAGCGTCGGAGAAACCTGCCAATCTACTAAGACACATTCACACCTAAAAGGTGCAAATTATGTAGATTGTAGGAGTACTCTCGTCTCCGTAAATGCTTAGTACTATTCCTTATCAGAGAAAATAGTTTCCGACGCTTTTTCTTTGAGTGCGAAATAATAGCCAATGCTTGTTAATTATATGTATTGCATCGAAATGGATGCGGCGGAAAGTTGTTACTCTTCCACGCTGCAAATGTAGATGTTTTTTGTGAGATAAGCAAAATGAGTAATTTTTCGATTGGTCTTTGGATGTTTTTCCATGCCACTGTGTGTGAGCGAGAAATTAAGGGGAATGAAATAAAGGAGAGGAACTATTTAGTTGAGGGTTGAGCGCTTAGCGCAGTGGAGAGTTGAGAAGTTGAGAGTGGATTGATAGAACTAATGGGGCGGATAGGCTGATAAGACTGATGGGGGTAATGGGTGGGATGAGGTTGTTTTTGGGTGGGGCTGAATATTTTTGAAGGAGGCGTTTGTGTATTTACATAAATAGTTGTACCTTTGTACCGTGCAAATTTGCCCTTGCTATGATGCTTGAAACTGTATTGGAAACAAGATTGACCTCTTTGAAACGAATCGGTTTCTTGAAACAAGATAGACATTTCGAGAACACGATAATCTAGCATACGAGATGAACCCGGGCATAGGCCGAGCACACAAGATAAAAACAAGAGAAACAAGATAGACTAATATATGTCCATTAACTCAATCTTTTCGATTTTCCTCCCGAAGGAGGATAAGTTTTTCCCACGCTTTCAGCAAGTGTCGAAAAACATAGTAGAAGGTGCGGATTTGTTCGCACAGATGATATCTGAGACTGACCCTGCCAAGCAAAACGAGTTTTACACTCGTATCAAAACGCTTGAGACGGCTTGCGACGAGATAACGCAAGAGATCTTTGCTGAGTTGAACGATACATTTGTTACACCTTTTGACCGAGAAGACATGCACGAGTTGTGCGACACGGTGGATGATGTGATGGATTGGATCAACTCTTCGGCTAAACGCACAATACTCTATCAGCCTAAGTCGATACCGAACAAGGCAATGCACATGGCGGAGATTATCTTGGAAGATGCGAAGGCTATCAATACGGCTTTTCAAGAGTTGAAGACTATCAATAAAAAACCTGATGTGGCGCTTGCGCAGTGCGAGAAACTGCATAAGTTGGAGCATGAAGGCGATGACGTCTACGACAACTTTGTAAAGGATTTATTCGAGACGGAAGATGATGCTCGTGAGCTTATCAAGATAAAAGAGATAATGTCGTGTATGGAAGAGGCTACCGACCGTGCTAACCGCGTGGGCAAAACGCTTAAGACTATTATCGTAAAGTACGCATAAACAACAATCCCTACTTAGTGTTTTACTAAGTGGGGATTTATTTTCTCTATTACTTTTTTACTATGGGTTTACTCATCACCATTATTGTATTGGCTGTTTGTTTCGATTTCATCAATGGTTTTCATGATAGCGCTAACTCGATTGCGACGGTAGTGTCGACCAAAGTGTTGCGGCCTTTTATTGCCGTTGTTTGGGCGGCCGTGTTTAACTTCATTGCCTTTTTTATTGCGAAGTATGTGATAGGTGAGTTCGGTGTGGCGCAGACGGTTCAAAACACGGTAGTAGAGGAGTCGGTTACGCTTCACTTGCTTGTGGCGGGTATGGTGGCGGCTATTATTTGGAACTTGCTGACATGGTGGAAAGGTATTCCTTCTTCGTCGTCGCACACGCTGATAGGTGGATTGATGGGCGCTGCTATTGCTGCACAGGGGTGGAATGCGGTGCATTGGGGAACGGTTGGGTTCATTGCATTGTTCATTTTCTTAGCACCGTTGATTGGTTTCGTTTCGGGTAATATCATTGCTATCTTGACCTATTGGATAGCCAAGCGTGTTAAGCCTCACAAAGCAGATAAATGGTTTAAGGGGTTGCAGCTGCTTTCGTCGGCAGGATTGAGTATAGGTCACGGCCTAAACGATTCGCAGAAGGCGATGGGTGTGGTGGCTTGTGCATTTATGGCTTATTGTAATACGTACCATGTGGAGTTGGCAAATTTGCCTCATTGGTTGAAGCCTATGGATTGTCTGCCTGTGCCTGAATGGGTACCTTTTGCTTGTTTCTTTGCAATGGCGATAGGTACGATGTCGGGTGGTATGCGTATCATCAAGACGATGGGTAACAAGATAACGAAGTTGACACCTGTGGAAGGGTTCTGTTCGCAAACTTCGGGTGCGATAACGCTTTTGATAACGGAGATGCTGAAGGTGCCTGTGTCGACGACTCATGTGATAAGTGGTGGTATCATGGGTGTGGGAGCTGTGAAACGGTTGTCGGCTGTGCGTTGGGGTGTGACACTTGAGCTACTGACAGCATGGATTATCACTATCCCTATCAGTGCCTTGATTGGGGCGGCTGTCTATGGGATGATGTCGTTGTTCTTGTAAAAGAGACAACGGACCGTGCTGCGCACTAAAGGACACAAGGCTGGTGCGCTGTTGGACTTTTCAGTCAAAAAATATAAAATATAGGTCAAAAACGGTTATCGGTTCAACGGCTGACGACTATTTTTGCGAAACAAATATCATCAAATATTGGGTCTATAGGTCATTTTGCAGGCTGGAACGTGGTCTCAGCCCCGATTGGGAGCGGCTTACAGAAGATTCAAACGTTTCAGCACACATTTTGACGTTTGAAAA
>CAVJQD010000164.1:0-2899 GCA_963651555.1 uncultured Clostridium sp.
TTGTAGAATGGCTCCTCCTAATCGCCCCCAAAGTAGAGGGCGACGAAGAGGGCAACATTAAAATCACCATCCCGCTCCTACTCAACGAGGGGTGGTGGCAACAGTACTTTACGTCCCTCGACTACAACGGGGACATCGCATACGACCCCGACGAATTCGAGGTCTGCGAAAGATGTGGTGCTGTCGTAAGCAACGACAGCACCACAACCGTGCATGTCAAACATGGCGGTGAGGAGCAGTGGTGCGAGAACTGCGTCGACGGCCACGCATTTCACTGCGACCACTGTGATGAGTGGTACGATGGTTCGTGGTTCAACTCGTACGAGACCACAGACCACGGCCATGTATGCGAAGACTGCCTGAATAGTTGGTACTCCATCTGTCAGGACTGCGGACTTGCAGTCTATGAAGATGACGTAGTATGGATTGACGATGAACCATACTGCGAGGGCTGCGCTACCGACCACGAGGTGGGTAGACCCGATGACTATCGGGTACATGAGTACCACGATGATGAGGTTGTTACGATTAAACACTATGCTCCGGGCGAGAAAGAACACGGCAGGCTAATCGGCTGCGAAGTCGAAACAGAATACGGTGATGTCGAGGAACGCTGCGACATCACGCAGGAGTTCGGCGGCGACGAAAAATATATTTATCAAATGCATGATGGCTCGTTAGAGAATTTTGGTATTGAGTGTATTACTCAGCCCATGAGCAAGAAGTTCTTTAACGCCTTTGACTTCGAAGGGTGGATGGCTGCTCTTGTGAAAGCGGGCGCACGCTCGCACGACACCACCAACTGTGGACTACACGTCCATCTCTCCAAAGAGTGGTTCGGTTCCACTCAGGAGAAGCAAGAGGCGACTGCGGCTGCAGTACTTGTCTTCATGGACAAGTACAAAGATAACCTGCAGACGCTCGCCCGTCGCAGTGACACACGTTGGTGTCATTACCCAAGTGAGGAGGACTTTGGAGATGGCAGCAAGGAAACTTGCGAAAAAGCCCTGAAAGAGAAGACCCACAAGGGCTTCTTAAAAGAGGCGAAAAAGAATCTGTACAAGGGCTATCGATACCACTGCTTGAACACTGCAAGCAGCCAACCCACGTACGAGTTTAGAATTTTCCGTGGCACGCTGAACGCCAATACATTCAGGGCGAGCGTTGAACTGTGTATCCGCTTGGTTGAATATGCCAAGTGGAAAAACAGAAACAACTCCCACATCTATTCGTGGGAACAGTTCAAGAGTTTCAAGCGTATGCCGAAACTCTTGGCGGCTTACATTGAGAAACATAATCTTTAACTCTTATCTTAAACGAAACTACTATGTGCATATTAATTGCCAAGCCGAAGTCGGTACGCAAACCGACGATGACTGAACTCGAAACCTCCGCAGCCAACAACCCTGATGGTTGCGGAGTCACGTGGGTGCAGAATAAAAGACTACACATCTACCACAGCAGTAAGGTTGATGGGACATTTAGGAATGTCTTGGGAAGCATTCCCGATAATGCGCCCGCTATTTACCACTTCCGTATCGCTACACACGGAGGCGTGAACCTGCGGAACTGTCACCCCTTTGTGAGTGATGATAACAAGATAGCATTCGCACACAACGGAGTGCTATCTATTCAGAACGATAAGGAAAAAGACTGGACAGATAGCGAAACGGCTTTCAAGTATCTGTTCCTACCTATCTTGCAGGTCTATAAGATAGACAGCCAACAATTTACCGCAGCAGTGAACACTATCATCGGGAGCAGCAAGTTTGCATTCCTGCAGAGCGATGGCACACTCACTACCTTTGGTAACTTTATCAACGACGATGGCCTAATGTTCAGTAACGCAAGTTACAAGCCATACACCTACAGCCTGAGCAGCGTGGGAAAGTTAGGCAAGTCCTACGCAGATTGCGGCTCAACCTACGGGGACTACGGAGGTTACTACGATGGTGCCTACTACGATAACTATTTCGATAACAAGTGGAGTTGTTGGGAGGAGCAATATGACGCTGCTTACGAGGAGATAGAGCAAGACACAATGGCTCTACTATGTGACAAGGAGGGACGGCTCGTTGATAGTATCGACAAAGAACATTTCGATGAGTTGATAGAGGTTCTGTTCAACGAGTACGAAATGATTTATAATTCGCTTAAGCAGATAGACTACAAGAGTATAATGCTGGACATTTGCCACTACTATGGCATAGAAATAACAGACAAAGATGGAAACAAACAACCCACTATTGCGAGTGTTGCGGCGCAAGTTTAACTACTATGTGCAATGCAACGAGGTACTCCCACGCTATGCCGTGGTGAGGGCGGAACTAAAAGATGGCACAAGGCTTGAGTCTTGTGCCGTCTTCTTTGATACTTGGGAGGCTCTTGTGAACCTACTCAACAAAGACGACTTCAAGATTACCGAGGTGCTACAAATGTACCGAGAGTATGGCGACATAGTCAATGACTATCGAATGCAAATCTATGACAACGACTAATTCAAACTTTTAATTTCAAACATTATGGAAACATTACATTTCAGTTTGCCTGCTTGGAATATAGAGCAGGAGACAGGTTACAAACCACAAACAACCTTTTGGGAGGACTTCTCTATTGCTGACAAGTTCGGTAAGGGAGGAGTGCAGGACACATTCAACCGTGCTTTCCGTGATTGGAAAAAGAACACGGTCTATCTGACAGAGTTAGTACTCGTGCTGAACCACAAGATTTGGCAGCACTATGAAACGAACGAACCGCTTGCGAGACTCTACGATAAGTTGTGGAGAGAAGCAGACGAGTATGCCTACGACAATCTCAAGGGCGAGGATATGGATTATTATTTTCGCACAACAGATTAAACACGGAGGTAATTATGATAACAAATTGTAAAACAACTATG
>CAVJQD010000165.1:0-2799 GCA_963651555.1 uncultured Clostridium sp.
GTGACTGAGTGAAAGTCAAGCAGATACAAATAAAAACCACAAAGCGCTCAAAAAAGTGGAGGAACATCCCAATTAGTAACAAAATAACGAAATGTGGAATTTTTAGGACATCCCATAACTACTAGAAAAACTCGCGGGGGCGACCTAGATCATCTAGTAAACATTACCCCTATCTAGTATTTTTCTTTTATTTCTCTCGAGCGCAGCGAGTAGGAGTTCTTTTTATTTCAATTGCACGCAGTGCAATCCTTTCTCTTTATTTCTCTGCCACGCAGTGGCAATCCTTTCTCTTTATTTCTCTGCCACGCAGTGCAACCCTTTCTCTTTATTTCTCTGCCACGCAGTGGCAAGGAAAAGTCCCACGCAGTGGAAAAGAAAAGTCCCACGCAGTGGCAAGGAAAAGTCCCACACAGTGGCAAGGAAAAGCCCCACGCAGTGGAAAGGAAAAGTCCCACGCAGTGGAAAAGAAAAACTCCCCATCTTTCGTCCATTTTCTGTAATTTTCGCAGGACACGCTTTCTTTCTTGCAAGCAGTGCAAAGGAAACCCAGAAACACAAAAAAAGCGAAGCATATCATGCTTCGCTTCTTTGGGTGTGGTCCCACTAGGGCTTGAACCTAGGACCCCCTGATTATGAGTCAGGTGCTACTAACCAACTGAGCTATGAGACCCTAATTTCGGTGCTAACACGATAGCACCTCCATCAAAAACCGTGCAAAGGTACTGCTTTCTGCCGAATTACGCAAATACTCCAAGCAATTTTTAAAGCACCTCCTTAAACGCCCCTTTATTCCGATACCTTATTCCGAGACCTTATTCCGAAACCTTTGCCAACTCCTGCACAAACTGGATGGCTTCCTCGTGGGTGATGCTCTTCTGATCGTCGCTGAGGTTAGGGATGTTCAGTACGATATTCTCTGGGATATAATCAGGATTGCTTAACTTATCCTTATTAGCCGCGTAGATATATACCCAGCAGTCGGTGTTATTGAAGTACTTACGAGCCAACTTCGAGAGGGTCGTTGCGTTTTTCTTCGTGGTGACGGTTGTCAAGATAGCCGGTTTACCCGCAGGTTCTGCCTCTTTCACTTCCTCTTCGGGCTCTGCCTCAACCTCCTCGCTCTTTGCAGCCTCCTCTTGTTCTTTCTTCAGTTGCTCACACTCTTGGCGGGTGATGGTGCGCATCTCGACACGACGGTTCGGTACATACGAGTTCGACACGTTGGTCAGCACACCACGACCACTCATCACAATACGGTCTTTCGATATACCATAGATAGTGTTCAGTTCCTCAGCCACACGCTCTGCACGGCGCTTCGAGAGTTTCTTGTTATGCGACTCCGAACCGGTATTGTCGCAGTAGCCCGACAGTTCTACGCACAGACTCGTATCTTCCTGCATCTTAGCGGCATACTGCTGAATAGTTATCAGAGCCAGATCGTCCAACGACGACTTATCGTTTCCGAAGTATACATACTGACGGCTATCCGGCAGTTTCACCTCTTGAACCTCTTGAGCCACATACTCGTGCGAGATGACGAGAGTATCCTTGGTGATCATATACACCGTATCTTTCTGAGGTTTCTTCTTGTTCTTAGCATTGTCCTCCAGTTGCGAAGCAAAGACCTCATCGCTCGGGAAGTTACGCTGGTGGTTCTTCTTCTTACCCTCTATCTTCCAACGCAGATAGGCAGCCACATACTCTTGACAGTCGTTGCTGTTACCTTGTATCTTACCGTCGAGGTTATCTTTGGTGTAGACATGGTACAAGCCTTTCACACCGAGTGCCAAAGGACGACTGATGTTAAACTCGAAAGCGACACCCATAGCAATAGCACCAGCCATATCGTATTTCTCGTCCGTACGCGGTTTGATCGTCTCTCCACTTGTCGACAAATCGCTGTTATAGAACGCCATACCGATACCGGCTAAGAGATAGCACGAGAATATATCGGTCTTACGATGTGGAAACCAAGCATCGACCAAGTCGTAGGTCAAGAGCAGGTCCAAGGTATGCATGTGACCATACAATGTCCAGTCGGTTGCACCTTTCTCCTTCAAACCGTAGTTGGCATACGTATAGGTACCCATCAAACCCCACGTAGGCGTAAAGTCATAAGCCAGCGATATACCACCGGTAGGTCTCACCTTCGTTCTTGGGATGATGGTCACGCCCTTTTCTTGGAAGTCGCCATCGATAAGGTCGAATCCTACATCAAAGGTCAAAGACCAATGCGCAAAATTGCTCGACAGATCTTTCGTCTGTTTCCACGGGTGGATACCCAAAGTGCTATCGTTTGCTGCGATAGAGTCGTTTTTCGACTTAGCTTGCATGACCATTGGCAGCAATAACATGCATGCCATAAGCATTGTGGAGAGCTTCTTCATACTATTTAAGTGCCTGTTTTTCAATTCCTTAATCGACAAATATACACTATAGCCCACACGGTCCATAGTACAGTCCGCAAAGTTATAACGTTTTTTTTTACTATGCAAGAGATTTGTCGTATTTTTTCTATTTCGGTGAAAAATGGTGGTTTTTGTGGGCTTTTTGTTTTCTTTGCACGCAGTGCAAAGAAATGAAAAGACTCCTGCTCGCTGCGCGAGCGAACAAGAGGGAGGACTGCTTATTAGAGCAACCGCATCAAAATAGCCAATTATTCATTGAGTTTATGATAATCATAGCCAATGAAAGCAACCTTGCTGGGGACGCGGACGCCCTCGTCCGCGGTATTGTACAGTAGGGGCTGTCTAACAAGTCGAAATTCCTAACAGACTATGCTTTGCTACTGGGGGCGCG
>CAVJQD010000166.1:0-2763 GCA_963651555.1 uncultured Clostridium sp.
GCAGCCATACATTCATACATTTATACATTTGCCGAAGGCAAGCATACATCCGCTGGAAGCGGTCCCTATTTTGCAATATTTGTTCCAATCCCTTTTGTTGATAGTTGTTTTGGGCTCAAGTTTTTCAGATTTTTTTGACGAAGAAATTTATGACTCCTTCACGTCAATACGCCGCAGGCGTCCGTTTACAAATCATCCTCACAAGTTCTTATAGAACTCGGTCACAGCGTGTATCCCTTTACGGAAGACATCTAAGTCGAAACTCTCATTCGGCGAGTGAATAGCATTGGCTTCCAACCCAAAGCCCATCAAGATAGTCTTGGTATGCAGCACCTGCTCGAAGGTGGCAATGATAGGTATACTGCCGCCACGCCGTGCTGCAATGGGTCGTTGTCC
Source organism: uncultured Clostridium sp. (assembly GCA_963651555.1). Taxonomy (GTDB): domain Bacteria; phylum Bacteroidota; class Bacteroidia; order Bacteroidales; family Paludibacteraceae; genus Colicola. The sequence goes on from CAVJQD010000166.1 coordinate 397, forward strand.
AAAAGCCGTCGCAAAAGCCTTCTCTGCGGCCTTATACGCTGGCAAATCCATCGGACAGAGATAGCCTTGTCCACCATGCATAGGGGTCACATTGACCGTCACCGTGGCAGGGGCAATCGACTGGATATACTCCTCGAACAGTCGAGAGATCTTTCGATAATCTTGATTAGCCACCAGTCGGCACGACACCTTAGCGAATGCCTTACTCGGCAATACCGTCTTGCTACCCTCACCCGTATAGCCACCCCATATACCGCATATATCGAACGACGGACGACAAGAGTTGCGCTCGAGTGTGGAATAACCTTTCTCGCCAAAGACCTCGCGTACTCCGATACTCTGTTTGTATTGCTCCTCATCGAATGGAATGGAGGCAATCATCTGTCGTTCCTCTTCAGGGATAGGCAGCACATCGTCGTAGAAATGGGGAATAGTGATACGTCCATTCTCGTCAACCACCTTGGCTAACATACCGCACAGCACATTGATCGGGTTTGCCACCGCGCCACCAAAATGTCCGCTATGCAAGTCACGATTCGGACCTACGACCTCTATCTGCCAAAAGGCCAAGCCACGCAGTCCGATCGTGAGCGAAGGTGTCTCTTTGCCTATCATACTCGTGTCCGACACCAAGATGACATCCGCTTTCAGGAGGTCTTGATGATCGATGCAGAACTGCTCTAAGGAAGGTGAACCAATCTCCTCTTCACCCTCGAAGATAAACTTCACATTGACGCCCTCATTCTCGCCCCATACATGCTTCACCATATACTCAAACGCTTTCGCTTGAATCATAGCCTGTCCCTTGTCATCATCGGCGCCACGCGCATAGAGTCGGTTGCCCACCACCGTTGCCTCAAACGGATTAGTACGCCACTCGTCGAGTGGTTCCACCGGCATCACATCGTAGTGCGCATAGACAAGTACGGTCGGTCTTTTCGAGTCCACGATACGCTCGGCGTACACCATCGGGTTACCTGCCGACGGCATCACCTCGGCACGCATAGCGCCAGCCTCAAGCAACAGTTCGCGCCAACGCTCGGCACAACGCACCATGTCGGTCTTATGCTCCGGCTGACACGACACACTCGGGATACGAATCAGACTGTTCCACTCTTCGATAAAACGAGGGAAGTTCTCCTCGATGTAAGCATGTATATCCATAATTTACTCTTTTTCTTTTTGTTTCAAATCGATAGGTCCTAACTTCGGCATCAGTGCCACTATCTGTCGCTGCCGTTTGAGTACGTATGACGAGGGCGATACCACCGACATCTTCCTTGGGTTTGGCAGACACACCGCTATCAAAGCAGCCTCTTGACGATTCAGTCGTCTGGCACTATGCCGGAAATAGTGTTGCGAGGCAGCCTCAGCACCGAACACCCCATTGCCCATCTCTATCACGTTCAAGTACACCTCCATGATGCGTTCCTTGCCCCATATCCACTCGATCAGCACCGTGAAGTATGCCTCAAAAGCCTTGCGTATGTAGGTACGACTCGGAGTGCAGAACACGTTCTTTGCGGTCTGCTGCGAGATAGTGCTGCCGCCATGACGCACCGTGCCCTTATTCATCTTCTCTTGGATAGCATTGCGTATGCCTCTCTCCGAGAAACCGTGGTGCTGAAGGAATAGATTGTCCTCCGATGCCATCACCGCACGAACCAGTTCCGGCGAAATATCCTCGATATCGACCCACTGCTTATAGACCGTCAACTCCTTGCCTGCATGGCGCGCCTCGGTCTTACGAATCAACATCAGCGGTGTATGACGCACAGGGAAGAACTTATAGAACACAACCTCGCCGAGGGTAAACGCAAAGAACACGCCCACCAATCCCAGTAGGAACATCCCAATGCGATGCTTAAGACTCTGTTTCTTCCGTTTCATGCGTGCATCCCTATGCGAAGTTTGGGTCTTTGAATAGTCCCTTGTGTCTTCAATGACTCAAACCACCCTCAAGATAATTTTCGGCAAAGATAGATAATTTCATTGATTCAACAAAGACCATACTTCGTTTTTTACTACACCCAAGCAATTACCATACATCCATCATACATATTCACATCCTACAGCGCAGCGGTCTTGTGTCCTTTAGCGCAGCGTTCTATTGTCTTTTAGCACGCAGTGCAGTCTTGAGTCTTTTTTAATGGTCCCTTAATGAGCTGCATGGAGAATATTTTTTTTAGATTTTTTTGACCACGTATATTTGTACATATCCTTGCCTGACAAAGGATAATATTTGACCAATATTTGTTCCAACGTTTATGCTAATCAGTCTGTTAGCGTAGCGGTCTTGTGTCCTTTAGCGCAGCGGTCTATTGTCTTTTAGCACGCAGTGCAGTCTTGAGTCTTTTTTAATGGTCC
>CAVJQD010000167.1:0-2707 GCA_963651555.1 uncultured Clostridium sp.
CTACTAAATAAAATTCCACAAATCATCTCAAAAGCAATTTTTAGAACATCCCTATTCTTTATTTTTCTGTTCTTCTTCACGCTTAATGAGGTTGAAGACAGCATAGTTAATCATATCGAAGTAGTTACCATCGGCACCTTCGGAGATGAGGGTCTTATTATCGTTGGCGATGATGGACTTATTCCGCAGGATCTTGGTATAGATCAAGTCGGTGATAGAGGTCTGCAGCATGTCTCGCCAAGCCTCGCCATAGTCGTGGTTTTTGCTCATCATGAGATGTTTTGCCTCGTCGGAGAACTTCTCGTAATATTGCAAGGCTTGGTCGGTCGTCATATCGACTTGGTCGGAATAGTTGCACTGCAACTGAATGAGTCCGATGATGGAGTAGTTCACGATAGCCATCAGCTCGCCATCGATGTCCTCGCCTACGAGATTGACTCCCGTGGTCTCTATCTCTCGGATGCGTTTGATCTTGATAAACAGTTGGTCGTTAACCGTTTGTGGACGCATGATACGCCAACTAGGACCATAATCCTTCATCTTCTTTACGAAGATGTCACGGCATTGCGCCATCACTTCGTCATATTGTTCTGCAGTTTTCATCTTTTTTACATTAACTTGCCTTTATTCCTTACGGTATCAGTACCCGTGCAGTATGGTTATCGATGCGCAGCAGGTAGAAACCTTGTGGTAAGTTCATTTCATACTCGGTTGCGTTACTCTTCTCCATAACGAGGCGACCCATCACATCGTATAGCGCCATATAGGCTGGTGTCTCGGCAATAACCTGCAAGTGACCTTCGGTGACGGTGCAATGGAAGGTCTCGGCAACGGAAGCGTTGGTGGTAGCCGTAGAGGTTGTCTTACGATAGAGGCTAACGGTTTGCTGACTATCTTTATAGTAGCGGAAGCAATTAGCACTCTTATTATAGCGCAACTCGGTGCTATTAGGAGCGGCGATAGTAGCCGTACCGTTCAGCACGGAGATAGTTTGCAGTTGAGCAGTATCGAGTGCTGTCAAGGTTCCTTTTCCACTCGAACCGACATATTCGCCACTTGGCAGTTGGATAGAGTAGCCACTGATTTCATTGACGATCGTCACGGCAGCGGCATTCACTTCGGTGCTTGCAGCGATGGTGTTATCTGAGATTGTGACGCTCAAAGTGTTACCCGTTGAGGATACATTGCCACTAGCGTTGAAGCATACATTGGCATCATCGTAGACAATGAGGTAGGTGCCGGCATAGTCGTCTTGAGCCTTCATCACCTTCACATAGTCGCCGTTGCCGGTAGGTGTATCGGGCTCATCGGGTTCAACCGCTGCGGAAGAGCAGGTAGCGGAAACGGTGACCACCACAGAAGTGAACTCCGAGGAGGAGATGGTGAGTTGCGCTGTGTGCGACCCTTCTGCGGTAGGATGATAGATGATGGCTATATTCTGTCCTGCCATAGCTTGTGCAGCCGTTATAGTAGTAGGTGAGACGGTGAACAGACTACTATTCGTGCCCGAGAGGGTTAGGGTTAAACTAGATGATAGGTTTGCACCCTTCACTGTGAAGCTCTTGGTAAGCGTACTATCGAGACGAGCTGTACCTACCTCATAGGAGGTGCCGTTGGTTGGCTGCGTGAGACGAGGCTCCGATGTGCACGAGCAGCCCGATGGGTCAGTGGTGTCGAAAGAAGAATCGTAGGAGGACAGCACTTGCGAGAGTTTGAAGGTCTCGCCTTTGTGCGAACCCCATATATACTCTACTAGACAAGGATAATCAATAAACGGGTTGCGGTTGCCTTGCGTTGCCTCGATACCGTTGTTGCGGTCCCGTTCTTTCTGGGAGACTGGGTCTTCACGATGCCATTTGAGGAGCAATGTCACAGCATAGGAAGTCAAGCCAAAGTTACTCGATGCCGTATATGAACCATTAAAGAACGAGCTGCCATTGCCCTGTGTCCACGACCCTTTCCACTTGGTCATCGCACCTAAGATACCTCGCGCAATATCGCCCTTGTACTCATCGATAGGTTCAAACACCTTATCCGAATAACCACTGATAGACGATGAACCTAGCTTACTACCGTTTGCAGAGGTATAAGTAGCGGAACTCACTTCACCGTAAGGATAGTTGCTTCGCATTCCATTCACTTTTCCATCGGTAGGGAGTACATGGAATATATCGCAGCCTTGATTACCCGTACCTCCACCCCACCAACTCTGGGGGATAGAGTGCTCACGGTTGTAGCAGTCACACTCAACGGAATAGTTACCACACTTCTTGGTATATACAAAGTCGCAGTTGGAATACATATCCCAGATCTTACCGTCTTTCGAGTCGGTCTGTTTATAGGCGGTATACAAGCCATCGTAGCCTAACGACTTATAGCCGCTGCAGGCTGCACTGCTTACGGCATTGAACAACGATTCGCCCGATTTGCCATCAAGGGCTGAATAGTGTGAAGAGGACGGTTGCGCTGCCAGCGGTGCGACAGCGAGCAGCAGTCCTACTGCACAAAGGAGGTGTCTTTTCATTGGTTTCATTCTCTTTATCTTTAGGGATGTTCTAAAAATTCCACGTTTCGTTATTTTGCTACTGATTTGGATGTTTCTCCATTTTTTGAGCGCTTTGCGTTTTTTATTTGTATCTGCCTGACTTTCACACAGTCACAATGCTCGCATTGCTCCTTCGTTCAAGCCAACCATCTACTAAATAAA
>CAVJQD010000168.1:0-2704 GCA_963651555.1 uncultured Clostridium sp.
TCTAGTGGAATCTAGTAGAATCTAGTGGAATCTAGTGGAATCTAGTGGAATCTAGTAGAATCTAGTGGAATCTAGAAGAATCTAGTGGAATCTAGAGGGGATAGATATTCTAGAGGGATTAGAATTGAGAGACGGTATGGAATACCGTCTCTACTGGGGGCTTTTTATAGTCTAGAAGACTACCACTGGTAGTACTTCTTGCCGTTTTGGATGACGAGACCGTGATAGGTATCATCGACAGGCTGACCTAGGATATTGTATCTTTTGTTGCTGGAGTTGTTTGCATTGTTTTCGTTGTTTGCGTCATCGGGGTTGGCGGTTATGTTATCGATAGCGGTGGCGGTGTTGGAATAGGTTACACGGATGCCGTAGATATGGATACCACTGTCAGCAGAATAGAGGCGGAGGGTGGTAGCATCACCGGTATAGGTGTAACTCTGTTTAGCGAGAGTGGTGCCCGCATTGAGGGTTGTCAATACATTCGCATCAAAAGCACCTTGGCAGATTTTCAGAGGTCGTTCCTCTGAGGAACTAGCCGACAAGAGATAGACATCGATTGTGCAGGCTCCTTTGACAGAGAAAGCGACTTGTCGATAGCCATCACCACCCGTGCCACTCAGTTTGAGGCGGTGGGTGAAAGAGATGTCGTCACAGTCTTTTTTGCTGCTCTCTACTTTCATATTCTTACCGCTAGTAGCCACAAGATGCAGTTTGCGGACGGTGGTTTCGGCGGCGATATCGCCTAAGCCATTGAAGTCGGAGTCGGACATGTTCCAGAAGGTGCTGACGGTGACGGTATCGGATGTGGAAGGTGTGGTATCGGCATCTGGGTCGGGTTCGGGTTCTGTTCCTTCCGAATCAGGATCGGGTGTGGTCGTGGTGTCTGGTGTAGTTGGTTCGGGTGTGACGCTACCGCTGTCGCACGTAGAGGACACTGCACCGGCAGAGGTGACGGTGAGGGTTGCACCTGCGCCACAGGTAGTGTTAGAGACAGCCGACTTAGCCGTTGCTGCAGCAAGGGTGGTATAGGAGTAAGAAGGTGTGACAACGGTGCGGTCGGTCACATTGGTTGGCAGTCCTTTGGAGGCGGTACAACCAACGAACTTGGCACCGTTCTTACCGTCATAGTTCTGATAGAATATCTTCTTTGTCACAGGTTTGCCTTCGAAGGTGCAGCCATCGAAGAGACAGTCGGCGTTCTCGGGACCTACATAATAGTTAGCGACTGACGAGTTCCAATAGCAGTTGAGGAAGTGGAGACTGGCGTTGCGGCAGCGCGTCATACGTTCGACGCAGCCTTCGTCCCACCAACAGTAAGCCCAAGTGATATTGAACGTGCCATCGGAAGGTTTGTCGCTACTGCTAGAGCCAATCAGGTTGGTGAAGCGGTGGTCGTCGGTACCGCCTGAGCCGCCAGACTTTGGGGTCTTGAGATAGTGAAAGCGGCACCATGACACGGTGAGGTTATCGGTATTGCCTTTGACATCGAAGTTACCATCGCATCCATCTTGGAAGTCACAGTGGTCGACCCATGCTTTGGTGACGCCATCGAAGCAGAGAAGATCATTACCATCGCAGTCGTAGGCACCCGGTCCGACAAAGGTGATATTACGCAGGATGATATTGGACGAGCCGTTTTGGAAATAGAGGATACCAGAGTTATCGGTGTTTTGTTGAAGCGAGGTGAGTGTGACACCAGGCAGAGCCATAAGGGTCTTATTGGTGGCTTTCACCTTAAGAAGGGAGGTGAAGGTGATGTTCTTTGTGATGATGATGACCTTGCTGCCGGATGCTTTGAGTGCGGTTTGTAGTTCGCTGACAGAGGTGACAGCGGTAGGGGTAGCGTTGCCGCCACCGGTAGCGGCTTGACCATAGCCGAAAGCGGAGGTTGCACAATAGGTCTGCGCCGAAGCGGCGAGAGTGGTGAGGGCGAAGAGGATGGTGAGGGTTAGTTTTTTCATGATGTCTTTTGTATAAGTTAGTACGGGGGCAAAGGTACAGGGTTTATTGGTAGGAGAGGTGGGTGATATTGACGGAATGTTGGGGAGAAAATGGGGGGGGGCAATTAACAATTAACAGGGAAGCGGGACAAGATACGTAGTCAAAAAAATATAGGGATGTTCTAAAAATTCCACGTTTCGATATTTTACTTCTCATTGGAATGTTTCTCCACTTTTTGAGTGCTTTGTGGTTTTTATTTGTATCTGCTTGACTTTCACTCAGTCACAATGCTCGCATTGCTCCTTCGTTCAAGCCAACCATCTACTAAATAAAATTCCACAAATCATCTCAAAAGCAATTTTTAGAACATCCCTATAAAAAAACTGGGGGCAAAAAATATCAACAACACATTGAGGGCACACAACAACTATCATTTTATGAGGGGGGGCAAATATTGCCAAATATGGTTCAAATATTCCTCTAAACGGATCGAGAGATTATCATTAATAATTAACAGGAAAGGTTGATATAAACGGGTCTGGCGACCCGGACGACACGGGGGCTCGACACGGTATTCTTGTTCAGTCCACAGGACTTCACTCGCTCAGGCAGACTCAGTGCTTCGCACCTGCCTTCGCTTCACGTCTCCACAATCGTGGTATCTATACCGCGGGCGAGGCGCCCGCGTCCCCAGCAGAGTATGATCGGACGGGTCTGGCGACCCGGACGACACGGGGGCTCGACACGGTATTCTTGTTCAGTC
>CAVJQD010000169.1:0-2692 GCA_963651555.1 uncultured Clostridium sp.
GCAGCGAAGTAACGCGGATATTGATGATCTCTCGTTTACCAATGTGCAGCGTCTCCCAAAAGCAAGCGGACATCGATGCAGCGACTAGGTTATCAAAATCTCTCTTGGCTTCCTTACGGGGTTGCAATTCAACGAAATCGCGCAGGTCTTTGCGTGGTCTGCCTCGATTGTCACGGCGTTCATTTAGCCATTGTGGCAACTCCACCGTTCGCAGGTCGATGTACTGCAATGCAAGCTTTCCGCCCTGTCTGAGACCCGTTTCGTCAATGTCTGGAATGTTGTAGATGGTGTGAGCCTTACTTTTGAGCAGATGATACTGCTCGTAGGTGATGTTAGCCGTTTCGGAATTGAACCACACAGGATAATAGCCCATGCCAGCGATGTTCATGGCATCACGTTCGCCCGAGCAGATGAAGATGGCGGAGAGTTTCTTGTCGCTGTGCGTTTCGATGTTTTCGTCATCTTCGCCGTGGCTGCCGTTGTGCATCTCGTTAAGGGCAGCGTTGATCTCTTTCAGACCATTGATGAAGTCTTTGGTATGGATACTGCTGTCCTTGTATTTTGGCATGTAGACGAAGCGGTATTGCTTGTCGAACTCATACGGCTTATAGATCTTGTAAAAGTCGCCGCAGTCGCGCGCAAAGATGGGATAATTCTCGTTTGCGTGAATTTCGGTAACTTTGTCCTGTTTGATGATGTCGTACTCGCTGAGCGATTTCCAGCCGTAACGCTCCATCACTCGCCTACTGACGAATGGTCCCATGATGAACAGTTCGTCGTCGGTGAACTCTTTTTCGAGGTACTGGAACATGCCAGGCGTCTCATTCGTTCGTCTAACGCGCTGCTCGATTATGGGCTTATTCACCTCCTTTTGCAGCGATGTGTCGATGCCAAGCTCGTTGGCGAGCATTTGGCAGGCATGCGGAAAGGTAATGCCGTAAAACTGCGCATAGAGGTCGATGGCGTTCAGTCCTTTGTTGCTGCCACTCCCCCAATCGTTCACGGCCCAATAAGTGATGCCGCCTTTGCTTTCAACCAATTTAAGCGAAGTAGAAGCGGTCTTCTCTTCGCGAATACGGAACTTGCGGTTAGTGCCAAAACATTCGGCACTCTCGGGATAGAGGCGAACGATTATGTCCTTACCATAATCACTCGCTTGAAGAATTTTCTCTTTCAGTGTCATACTTCTCCTCCCTGCTCGTCTAAATAGTCAAGGCATTGCCTGCGCTTGATTGGTTCAAACATCACCACGCAGCCATAGCGTTTGGCAATGCGTCTGATGATTTTTCTGCGCCACTCTTGCGGCGAAGATTTTTCGTTTACCCACAGGCGAACGGCCGTAGAGCTCACATAACACTGATTAAAGATTTTTTGGAGGACCACGGATCGTGTGTCGTGGTCGAGTTCAAGCATAAATTGCCTGAAGGATTTAATTTCTTTGCTTATCATAAGCCCAAAAAATTAAAAGGTGACGGGAGTAAATAACTAAAAAAAATGCCAAAAGCCTGACGACCCCCTTATACGACAAAACCCGGCATGTATTCCGTTGCTGTACTAGGGTGTCTCGTTACGCGGTGCGATGTGCTCTTTCGTGGGAGAAAAACTTGGTCAAGTGGTAGGTCGTTGTGGGCTCTTTTTTTGCCGCCCCAAAACGAAAGTTTTGGCGAAAGTTTTCAACTTTGAAACGCCTTTGTACTAGTAAAGTTAATACATTTCGCCGAGCTGAGCAAAAAAAAGGTCAAAAAAATGCATTTCCCTCGTGAAAATGCACCTTTTTGACCGATTTTGAGTATAAATTTCTATGTTAGAATCGATTTTTTATGTCATTTTTGTCGTTTTTTTAGTCCTCCGAACCCTGTCTTTTTCGTGGTATTTTTTGCTATTTTTTTGAGTGATTTTTTAGGTGGAAATTTATACATTCCGTAGTATGCTAAGAGTTTTGTTACTAACGCCGTTGCCAGGGGAAAAATTAATGAACCAATCGATGTCACCGACTACGATGAGTTTATGTCGTGCACGGCTGATGGCTACATTGAGCAATTGCTCGCCATCTTTGCCATTGTAGATTTTGCCGACTTTGGGACTTGGGGCATTGATGACATTGCGGCAGTCGACTATGTCAAAGATGATGATGTCGCACTCAGAGCCTTGAAAGGTGTGGACTGTGCCTATTTTTATTTGTTTATCGAAATCAGCAGGATAGTTTCGTTCCGCTTTTAAGACGCGGATTAAGTTAGCTTGTCCCTTGTATGGTGTGATGATGCCAATAGAGGTAGTGGGAGCAATGTTGTTTTGCAGTTTGTCGAGCAATGCGAGAATTGCATTTGCAGAGGTTACGTTCTGTCGCGTACCACCTTTGGTGTAACGCATTGCACCATCGGTGATAGGCATTTTGATGATAACTTTGCCAGCAAAGGGTTCGGCATTGATGATGTTGTTGGTGCCGTCAATCGTAGCAACGAGTGAGTCGTTGTAAAATGTGTGGTTGATGAGTTGGACTATATCTTTGTGTGAACGTCGTTGATTGTACAAAAGGTGTAGCGCAGGGTGCGAGGTATGATCAATATCAATACCGCAACGTGAGAAGACATTTCGCCTGAGCATGGGGTTAGGTACGATGGCAATAGGACTAAGTTGCTGGAAGTCGCCAACGAGTATAATGCGTTTTTTTACTTTTCTTGCGAGTGCAAGG
>CAVJQD010000170.1:0-2685 GCA_963651555.1 uncultured Clostridium sp.
GAACATAAAGAGCCTATCGCAACATTCAAACTGAAAGATTGTTTGTCAGCGAAAGATTACGACAGATTGACAACGGCATATCGTTTTGCTTTGCCTATGAAAATAAATCTTTATGCTGAAAATAGTAGCGTATTGGGTTATGCAGATGGCATAGATATTTATCTAAACGCTTTGGCGTTAATGGACAAAGATTGTCGAATAGGTCAGACACTTGATTATGCGATAAAAGAAACGTTTTTGCATGAGTTGCAGCACAACATTCAAGATTATGAGGGCTACAATTATGGAGATATCAAGGCAATCTTACGCAATGATGCGAAGTATAGGGAACTTGCGGACAAATGGATTGAAACAGGTTCTGAAGAGGACGAGTACGCTATGCGTGTCAGAGAGTTGGAGTTATATGAACGCATAGCCAACGAGGTTGAAAGCCGCAATGTGGGTAGTCGAATAGGAATGACAGATGAGCAGAGGAGAAGTTCTCTACTTGCAGAAACTGAAGATACACCACGCAGCAAGCAATTTATACCAAAGCCAGCCATTCGTTTCTCCGTTCGCCCGAGATTGAGTGCGAAAGAGAAACCGAATGGCGCAACGCAGTTAGTGCTTGATATGCTGCACAAGGCAGGCTTAAAAACGCACCTTGCTACTAAAGCAGATATAGACGCTGTAATGCAAGCGTTGGATGGCGGAGACTTAAGTAAGGGCTTGCAGATAGCAACCGAGGCTCTAAACGAAGAATTGGACACCTCCCCGACAGCCATAGAGAATAACTCTACCCGTCATATTCGTAGGGAGACATCCAATTCGGCTGCAAAGGTAGACAATAGAATTGACATACCAAAGGATTTTAAGGAAAAACTTTCATCGCTATCTGAAAAAATTAAAAACGGTGGAAAAATAACCCCTGAACAATTCCTTTTGTCGATTGAAAATGCGCTTGGAGAGAATAATAGTAACGCCGACAAGACGGCATACTACAAGGGTAACGAAGATAAGACTTTGCGATTAGCCAACCATCGCTCAAATGCCAAAATGTTTTTGTTACATGACCATGTAACAGGCAATACAAGCGTGGTTGTAAAGATGAGCGAGAAGAAATTCAAACACAACAATGGCGTAGACCTGAAAGAGTCAGTTTATTTCCCTGACAAACTAACACCCGAGGTTCAGCAAAGCATTATCAAGGGGCTTATCGATTGGGTGGAGACAGGTGAGTATAACCAACCATGCGACCAAACGAATGTCTCTATACGCAAAGATGGTATACAAGCGATGATGGTCTACCACGGCACCGGTGCGGACTTCGACCATTTCGACCATAGCCACATGGGTGAGGGCGAGGGCGCACAAGCCTATGGCTGGGGAACTTATGTAACTCAAGTCGAGGGCATTGGTAGAGAGTATGCAATTAATACTGCTGACAGCAATGCCGTTGATAATATGGGTGGGTTTCAGTTTATGTTGTATGATGCTATGGATTTTTTTTCCGGTGAGGTGCACGAAAAGTGGTATGACTTGGTAGATAAAGTGACTGATATAGATAATGAATTGTCTTATGCGAGGCGTAAAATATCAAAAATTAACGACAATCCGACTCTGGCAGATGGTTGGACGAGAGTATTCCCTACTGCTAACGATATAGAAAAAATCGAGAAACAGATTATCGAATTAGAAAAAGAGAAAGCAAACTTAGAAAAGAAAATAAAGATTTTTCATCTTATAGATAATTTTTTATATTCTTTGAAAGGAAAAATCAAGCATCCGAAAAGAATTCTCTACACCGTAGAAATCCCCGATGACAACGGCAGTAACTATTTTGATTGGACAGCAGACGCCAGCACTCTGATAGAGCGTGTAGGCATAAGCGCAGAGGAGTGCAAGCAAAATAATTTACACACAGGCGCAGATGTCTATCACTATCTTGAAAAGAGAGAGGGCAGCGACAAGAAAGCGTCAATGTATCTTGCCGAGCGTGGCTATGATGGCGTTAAGTACCCTGCTAATTTCCGTAGAGGTGGTCGTGCCGATGGTGCGCAGAACTTTGTCATCTTCAACGAGGCAGACGCCAAGATAACCGACAAAGTGCGTTTCTTCCGCACCGCCAATGGCGAGGCGTACGGCTTTACGGTGGGTGGTAAAATCTATATCGACACACGCATAGCCGATAGCGAAACGCTTGTACACGAGTACACACACTTGTGGGCAACGGCATTGCAGCAGTGTAACCCCAAGGAGTGGGCAAACATCGTAAGGCTGATGAAAGGCACGCCTGTGTGGGAAGAGATAAAACGCACCTACCCCGAACTTGAGAGCGACAACGAGATAGCCGATGAGGTGTTGGCACACTACTCGGGCAAACGAGGAGCAGAACGCCTGCGTGAAGAGATAGAGCGCATAAAAAATGGCGATGGCTCTGTTATTGACAGAGTGCAAGCCATTGGAGCGTTGGAGCGTGTGCGCAAGGCACTGAATAAGTTTTGGAAAGGTGTTGCCGATTTCCTGCACATACACTTCACTTCAGCCGAAGATGTAGCCGACCAAGTGATGAGCGACCTGCTTAATGATGTGAACCCCAATGCATTTGGAGTTGACGAGAATGGCACTCGATTCCAAATCATAGGCGAACCTTACGATTACAATGCCTATCCTTATGGACGAGTAGAACCCAACCTCGCGAATAAA
>CAVJQD010000171.1:0-2614 GCA_963651555.1 uncultured Clostridium sp.
ATCCGGAGACATTGACTTCCAATACATGCAGGACACTATCCACGAACTCGAACAGCAACGCATCCACGAACTCGAACAGCAACGCATCCACGAACTCGAAACATACCTTATTGCCGCCGGCTTCACCGACTGCAATCTCACAACCAACGAACAAACCGCTCTCAATAACCTACCTACACAACACTTCAAACTCTTCAAAATCTGCGAACTATTTGAGAAAATAGCAACCAAGAGATTGGGAATAAAAGTGGCTAATATCAGCAAGGTTAAAACGATTGAACAAGACCTACCGGTTCTAACCGCAGGCATTATCAACCAAGGTTTAGTCGGTTTTGTCTCTCGTAAAAATGCCACGGTAATAAAAAATGTAATCAGTGTTTCAGCCAATGGCGCTAATACTGGTGCAATGTTCTACCAACCGGATGAGTTTACTGTCTTGCAAGATAGTTATGCTATTCAAATGGAATCTGCTTCTCACAACTTAGGCGAAACAGAATATCTGTATCTTGTTGCTTGCTTGCAAAAGAGTGTAAGAGGCTATTATGATTGGTCAAACAAAGCAGGTTGGGAAAAAATAAAAGACCTTACCATCACCCTACCAACTACCCCAGACAACAGCATCGACTACGACTTCATTACAGACTACATCAACGCCATCAAAAAGTCCACCATCCAAAACCTCAAAGACTTCATCCAACAAGAACACCAAGCATACCTCAAAGCCACCAACTAAAACAACCAAACAGCCCATAGCATCACCCCATCCTATTGAACTTATTAGTCTCATTGGTCCTATCCGCCTTATTAGCCCTATTAGCCCTATTAGCCCTATCGGACTTACCCCCCGACTACCTCAAGAAACATGCTGATGCACTATCTCATAGACCTTATGCAGTAGTTCGGGCTGGGCTTGTTTGTCTTGGAGATACTGTTTCTCCAACTCGAGCAACTCTGCTCGTAACTGTTGTTGCGTCGCTTCGTCCGCATAGCGGAAGGCAGCCCGCTTGGTCGCTATCGTCTGCTTCAGGTCCTCCAACTGCGCCTCCTGACGGAGATACTCCTCATACAATACACGCGCATCAATCGATGGGAAATCGGATAGTTGCGTATAGACCACCGAATCGTTCACCACAAAAGGCTTCATCTTTACCTCCTGCTTGCTCGGTTTGGTCTCTACCACCGTCTCCTGTGGCTTGGGCAACTCCGTCTTATGCTGCAGCACCTTGCCTTGCGCAAAAAGCCGCACATACTCATCGGTCGTGTCCCGCACAATCTGCTTCTCCTCATTCGGTATGAACGAGTAGATGCACACCTTACTCGAGTCCATATAACGGTCAGTGGCGAAATAACCCACACCCTTCACATCGTCAATAACGAACATATAATCGTTCGCCGGCGAGTTGAACGGCATCCCAATATTCTCGGGAGGCAGGTAGGTGTTCGTGTTCGTGTTGTACTGCGTTATGTAGATGTCGTACCCACCCAATCCGCTCTCCAAATCCGAGGCGAAATAGACGGTTACGCCGTCCGAAAGCATATACGGATAGTTGCAATGGGCTACTGCGAAGGAAGGCAAACGAAGCGTATCGCACATCCATTCGCCTTCCAAAAGGCGTTGGCAAGAGAGGAGCGTATAGTCAGTCGAGGTGCTTAGTTTCACATCCTGCCGCTCGTTGATGTAATAGCCTAACGAATCGTCCATACCGATAGTGCCGGCACTCTTCGAGAGCGGATAGGCAGCGAGGAAAACGGACTTATCAACTATCACACTGTCAGTGAGTTGGATATTCTCTACTCGTTTGATGTACCGCAATCCTTTCTTTGCTTGACCAATCTTCTCTACTGCCACGGCATATCGCTCGCTGGTGGTGTCCGCCTTGGCAAGGTAACGCTGATAGGTCTCCACGGCATCGGCAAAGCGATAGTCAGCGGCGTACAACTCACCTAAGTAGAAGTTACGCAGGGGATACCTCTCCCCAGCCGCCTCGAAGTAACGAATAGCCTCCGCATTCTGCCCTTGCTCCTGCAAGCATCGAGCATATCGGTAGAGGTAGAGGGCACTCTCGGGCTGCCGACGAAGTAACTGCTGATAGACCTCAGCCGCCGCCTTATAGTTCTGCTGGTCAAAGAGTTGATCTGCTTGCGCTGCAGTTGTTTGTGCCGATACATGGCATTGCAGCACGCCGCACAAGATGGTGATGATTGCGAATAATACCTTTTTCATAAAACAGTAGAAGCCATTTCGAAGCCGAACGCAAAGGTACTGCTTTTTCTGTAAACACAAAAGAGGGCAGAACGCTACGGCATACAGAAGGCAAGTTACGCAGAAAAGGCAGGCGTGTAAGTGGTTGAAAAACAGTACGGAATACTTACAAAAGTCTTATAAGGGTCTTATATGCTCCGGTAATGGTCTGGTTATACGCCCGAGATTTGCCGCTGTTTTGCTACTGTTTAGCAGGGGATATTTTAGGCATAAGTGCAAAAAAATGCGCAGAGATTTGCAATATTCAATCCTTTTTTGTACCTTTGCAATGCCAATATTTAGCGACACACATTTTACAGGGATGTTCTAAAAATTGCTTTTGAGATGATTTGTGGAATTTTATTTAGTAGA
>CAVJQD010000172.1:0-2573 GCA_963651555.1 uncultured Clostridium sp.
GATTGTGGAGACGACACGCCCCCGTGTCGTTCGGGTCGCCAGACCCGTTTGACCATACCGTGCTTGGGGACGTGGGCGCCCCGCCCGCGGTTTTATGATAATAACACTTACCTCAGCCTCCCGTCTGACAGCGCAGCCGTCCGTTTAAGCCTTCCGTCCTTCATCACAGTTATACATCCATACATAGTACGCAGTACTTGTCACCACTCCTCTTTAACATCAAACGGATCAAGGTAGTCAATAGCCGGTATATCGTTATCAACAACCAGACCCTTATCTTTCAGCGCCTGTTGTATGTCACGGCTGGCGTTGCGCTCGAGGTGGGCGAGGACACACTGCTGGTGAGAGGGCGTGTTCATGTCCCATGTCAGGCGGTCGTTAAGCCAGATACAGCGGTGACAATGGTAGGCATCACACTTACGGCAGAGCGGCGCATGGTCGAGTTGCAGCAGTTGCTTGTTCGGGATATCCAGTCCATGGTCAAGGTCTCCCACCGAACGAGAGCAGTCGTGCGTAGCATGGTTCATGCGGTTCGTAACGCCCATCTGTTCATCATAATAAAAAGCGGGACAGAGGTAGAACTTACCATTTGGCGCTA
The DNA here is from genome assembly GCA_963651555.1 of uncultured Clostridium sp. GTDB lineage: Bacteria > Bacteroidota > Bacteroidia > Bacteroidales > Paludibacteraceae > Colicola. The sequence continues at coordinate 599 of CAVJQD010000172.1, forward strand.
CGGTAATATTGCCGATACCCGCATCGCAGTTGTGCATCTCTTTGAGCGAGAGACGGTCGAAGAGGTTGACTCCCCCAACCCCCTCATGGAGGGGGCTATTGGCGTTAGATTCCAATAGATTACTTGCCACCTTGCCAAGGGTAGAGAGTGCCTTTTTATAGTCCTCTGCTTGTGCATCCGTGAAGGTATTGATATCGGTAAGACAGATATTAAGGCGTTCCACTTGTGGCAGGAGAGCGGCGATGTCGTACTGTTTGTTGATGAACTCTTGTATCGTCAGTCGTACAACAGCGGTCTTGCCGTCTACGTGTGCCGGTACGCCATTATAGACCGGTATGTCTCGACCTATCTTGACATGGTCGATACTCTCTATCACCTCGTCGTACTCCTTGGGTAGGTCGTAGTCGGGATAGACATATTGTATCATGAGGTTCTGCTTCATACCAAAGAGTATAGCCTTTCGCAAGGTGTCTAACGGCATAAGGTGTCGCTCTGTCAGTGGGTTATTAGCATGGCAATATGCCACACTGGTGTCATCCAAGAGGATGACGAGGTATTGCATGTATGGTTTCATGATTAGCAGATTATGTCGTTCGACTTCTTGTTGGATTGTTGGGCTTCGTACTCTTCACGCTTACCCTCGAGTTCGAGTTGGCGGTAGAGACGATTCCAATAGTAGTTATTGGCACGCACACGCGCTTTGTGCATGAGGCAGATAGCCGTGGCACGCTGGAAGACGGTATGCGTGCTGGCGGCATCGTAGTTCTCGCCCTGACACCATGCGCAACCTTCTGCCACTTCACAGTCGACGCACTCGGGAGTGGACTGGGTACAGCGGTCGAGCGTCAAGAAGGGACGGAGACGGTTGTTGTCGATGCCGTCGTGGATATTACCTATTATCCATGCCTCTTTGTCACGGAGTGAGTACTGCGCAAAGCGGGTGCAGGGGTAGAAGTTACCGGCTGCATCGATGGCGAGCATACGGCCTGCACCGCACCAGTTCTGGTTCTGCAGCGTGCAGTCCATCGGCTTGCCCATATTCTCCGAGAAGAACGAGCAGGCGTAGTCCTCGTAGAGATGGCGGTCGATGGTAGTGTCCGCCAACTGCATCAGTTGTTCTTCGAAGCGCAGGTCATCGCCCTCGTTCCACACATCCTCGAACACACAGTTGATGTTCACTTGGTGGATACCGAGGTCGTAGAGGTGCAGCACACTCTCGCAGATATAAGGTATGTCCGCCGAGGAGATAGTTACCTTCGTACCATCGCCTGGGAACTGACTCTGCCAGAGAGGGATGTTACGCACCACATCGTCGTACGACCCTCGCTCGGAGTTCTTGTACACACGGTTGAGGTCATGCTTGCGGCGGGTGCCATCTATAGTGATACCGATACTGAGGTGCTGTCTGTTCTTCTCGATGAACCGCTGCACTTTCTCGCTGTCATAGTTGAGACCATTGGTAGAGAACGAGAAACGGTACGAGTTGAACCAGTGGTGGTCACGACGGTACATCTCGGTTTTGATATAGTCGCATATCCGGTCAATGAGGTCTATCTCGAGAAACGGCTCGCCGCCAATAAAGTCCCATATCACGCTTTCGTAAGCGAAGTTCGGGTCGTTCTCGCGGTCGAGTACATAATCAATAGCCGCCTTCGCCGTACTCCACGGCATGCGTTCTTTTTCATTCTTACCCACCAAGTAGCAGTACTTGCAAGCTAACTGGCAGTCCTTGGTGACTATAAAGGTGATGTTCTTGGCAGTGCCAGACTGCCAAGAACCAAAATTATCTTTTATTCTATCCATACATCAATATTACTTAAGTCAGTATCGAAAAGTTGTCCTATTTCGAATCCTTTGTCTTTAACGGCAACAAAATAAGAAACTTGCATATCAGCAGATCCTTCTATACTATTAGGAATTAATATTATTGGTGTCCGGTAAACTTCCGAATCAGGTAAAAAAACTCTCTTATCCT
>CAVJQD010000173.1:0-2552 GCA_963651555.1 uncultured Clostridium sp.
AGCTTGACTGGTGCCTTGCGGAACATACAATGTACACTTCTGTTTATCAACTTTATTAAAAACATAACTGTCTATAGAAATAGGTGTTTCCCAACTGACATATATACTCGCCAGACTATCGCAACAAGAAAAGGCACCATCGCCTATCGAGGTGACGCTAGAGGGTATCTCTACGCTCGCTAGACTACTGCAACCAGAAAAGGCATAACTGCATATCGACGTAACGCCAGAGGGTATCACTACGGTAGTTAGACTACTGCAACCAGAAAAGGTATAATTGTATATCATGGTAACACTAGAGGGAATTTCTATGCTCGTCAGACTACTGCATCCTGCGTATCCATTAATGGTTGATTATCAATATTTTGAGAGTGGCACGATAGAAGAGTGATAAAGATTTTTCAAGGTTGGTCACATAGAGATGAAGATTTAACGTATTTAACCTCCGTTTAGGTGGAAATGTTTGGGGGTGGACGTTTCTTGTCAAAAACAAGTGTGTCCTGCATCTCTTGCAAAAAGACTGCAAGGAGTATAGGACGCATTTATCTATGTACCTATCGCCAAAGTGGCTGGTTACGCCAATCTCCCGTAAACCCCAACATGAAGATAGGAATTCGTGGATGTCGGGAAAATAGCGCAAGTATTTGTTCCTTCATTCTGTTATCCGGCTTTATTGCATTGCACAAATACAACAGACAAGAGACAAGTCCATAGGCTCGCTTTCTTTGGTTTTCAGTCAAATCTACATTGAGCCATCGGTCTCTATGGTTTCTGATGTTTACAGGTTTTTTGGTAAAGATGCGATACCACAGTCTGGAATGGTGAGCGATGACATTCCTCAGAAGGCAAATCGCTTCCAACCAGCTGGAGAAGTCTCTTGAAGAATAAAGTCCAAACTCATTGGCGATAACAGATTGTAATGGAGACTGCGCCTTAAGATTCTTGTACATCTTTGATAGAGTGCCAAAAGTTGCGGTCTCAAATATCATCCAGGCATCTGGATTGGAACCGCCAAGCGACTCGACATCCCAGTCAGAATGATTCTTTATGAAGTCACGTGCAAATGGGTCAGAACTTCGTCCAAACTCATATTTTAAGTCAATGACGAAATCTTCATGGAAATGATGATTTTCAAAAAGGGTTTGATCCAAATACCACAACCCAGTGCCTGTTGATAACGAAAGCACGGAAATAATCTTCGAGCGCAAACCTACTTCAATAATCTCAATCGCATCAAATAACATCTGACGGAGTTCCTTATCAAATTCATATCGCTCTATAATATCATCAAAGCAGGAACCTTCCTTGAAATCGTCAGTACCATCATCTATCATGTCTATCCAATAATACTTCAAGCGGAAATAGCTCACTCTTGCAAGTAGCGCACGCGCATCTAACTCGGACGTGAATTCCATTCCGCGCTGTTTCAAGATGGCAATTTGCTCTTCAACGGTTCTTGGTCTCTGATTTGTCATTGCTATATAAAAAAATGACTCGCCTGCAGTTCTTACGGGATGCAAGCGAGTTCTGTTATCTTTGTCGAGTCATAGCTCAATGACTGCGAATCATCAAAAGAATGCCCCACGCATTTGAGCATCGTTGAGTGGCTTGGTGGAAACTAACGTTGCAAAGATACAAATAAAATCTGAACCAGCAAACTTTTATAGGAGAAAATGAATAAGAACAGCAGTAAAAAGTGGATTTTTGACAGTTATTTGATTTCTAAACATTAAAAATCTGACGAAATGTGAAGAAAGTTGGCAAAAGGTGTGACGTTTTCAAATAAAATGTATATTTTTGTGGTGTCTTTTTCTTGCTGAAAGCCCCGAAGGGCAAGAGATGGGGATGGACATACATTACGGTTAAGGCATTTTTGTGCGCTTTGGTTTTGACGCTATAAGAATCTAGCAGTTCCACATGTCTGTCAAAAACAAAGCAACGGGAACGCCCCTTGGGATGTATTATATACAGTCCTCAATGGCTTTAGGCACTTTCAGTGCCTGTTGGTAGGGAGGAGAAATTATATACTTACATCGGCGTAGGGGCTTTCAGCGTTGCTCGTTTCGACTGAACGAGCAACGTCGAAGCCCACGCCGATATGGATACTCTTTTCCCTATACAGATATAATGGCTTATCACTCGACGCAATAAGCCATATCAGTAAAGGGATGTGAATAAACACATCCCGAGGGCATCTACCGTTGCAATGCTCAAGACTGTACTGAAAGTTACGAAGTTTCGATTCGTCAAGAACAAAGCGCCAAGTAAACGCCTTTATATTAATGTCGTGACACCGTCCCTCCCAAGTCCGCATCTCAGCAGGTCCTCCCTTTTAAAGGGTAAGGCCCGCCTCGACATCGGCATCGAGCGGAATTGTGTCGGTTGCAAAGATAGTGAAAATAGCCGAAAGCCGCATCATTTTCTATGACTTTTTTCTTAAGTTTCTCTAAGTTTGCAGAGGATTGCGACGAAGTTGCGGATTTATAATGCGTGAGCAGATGCGGGCTGAAAGCCCAGCAATTCCATAGCCCAGGGCAAGCGAAGCGGCGCCC
>CAVJQD010000174.1:0-2538 GCA_963651555.1 uncultured Clostridium sp.
ACATCATAGTTATTAGGACAGAAAAAATAGTGCCCCTCAAATTCGATTTCTCTTAAAGGAAATACATCCTTTTCTTTGTGCGTGAAGTTTAGGGAGAGTATCCCGAATAATTTTGATTTTTTTAGGTTGCCTAACATGCGCAAAAACAACACTCCTAACAATGTAAATGGATAGATTATATATGCAATTGTTTTTTTGAATATACGCTCGACTTTTGAGGGGTATCTAACTACTCCGAAATTATGAATTTCATGATAGGCTCTTCTGTAAAAGAAATCTACGAATTTTTTTAGCCGTGCAGATGGGGTTAAATCGTAAATATAAATGTCTAGCCATAGACCCTGTTCTTTCAATTTTATAAACATAGGATGATAGCAGTACGATTTCTTGTCGCGCACTCGTCCGGTATTAAAAAATGCATATTTATCAGTTGTTGTGTCCTGAAATGCAAATTGTTCAGGTAATTCTTTTATAAGAATTTCACGAACTTTCTTATAGTCTGTCTGCAATACGCTAATGTCAATGTCATCATCCCAAGGAATAAAGCCTTTGTGCCTAACTGCTCCCAAAAGAGTCCCAAATTCTATCCAATATGGGATATTGTGTGCTCGTAGAATTTTGTCTACTGTAATTAACATGTCAAGCATTCGTAGTTGAGCCTGCCTCAGAATCGACCCGTCCGGGTTATACTTTTGTTTTAAATCTTCCATTGCTAATAATTTTATTTGTAACAATATCCTCCACTCACCTCAATCACTGCGCCATTGACAAAAGCATTATGCAAAAGATATTTTGCAGTGTTTGCAATCTCTTCAACAGTGGCAAAGCGATGTTGGGCTGTTTTATCATTAATTCTATTTCTAATCTCTATCGGCTTGTTTATTTGCCACTCGGTTTCGACAAAACCTGGGGCAATTACATTGACTGTCGTACCCGTGTTATCGAAATCTTTCACCAAGTTCTGAGCCATTGCGTGCAATGCCGATTTTGTAACTCCGTAGGGCAAAGACGTGGCATGTGGCAAGACTGCCATCATCGAACCAATGAAAATCAACCGCGAATTGGGTTGTATCTGATTCCATAAATCCCGAATGATAAAAAAGTGGCTGTTCACATTCACCTGCATCATCCGCAGCCAATCCTCATCTGTCAATTCTGCCGTTTTCTTTCTGACAGTCGTACCAGCATTACAAACAATGCAATGAATTTCCACATTTCTCAATCGATCCGTAAACCGATGTACATCGTCTATACTGCTTTGGTCAACCTTTTCTACTGAAAATGAGTCTTGAAAAGCAGAGAGTTTTTCTTTCATCTTCTCAGCAGCAGAATCGTCCGAGCCATACGTGGCGTAGACAAAATAGCCCTCTTTTAGCAACATCTCCGTTATTGCCAAACCGATGCCTTTCGTGCCACCTGTAACAATCGCATTCTTCATACATTCTCTCATTTAACCACCTCTGGATTAGGTTGGCGATCTATTTCGTTCATCGTCTCACGATATCTATCCAAAATACTCTGCTTGATACTTGTAGACGATGCGCCCTCCCCGCGAGGGAAATAGAAAACCGTTACGCCGAGTTTCTTCAAATAGTCGTATTTACCTACCCAGTCGTCACCAACAACAAAAACGTCAATATTCAGTTTCTTCACGAGTTCCGTATGATCTAGCGAACGTTGCGGAATGACAATATCGGGGTATTTTAGAGCCTTTACAATAGCCAAACGCTCCTCGAAAGGAATGATAGGCGGTCTCTTGTAACTAGCCACAAGTTCATCAGTCGAAACGCCCACAATCAGCGTTCCGCCCAATCCACGAGCATATTCTATCATCTTGAGATGATTAGAATGAAACATATCGAATGTTCTACTAGTATAGACTACTATTTGATTTTTGTACATGATTAGTATGTTTATTTCTTGTCGTTTACCACTTCCCAATGTCCTCCCTTGTCTGGTCCAATGCGGCGGAGGCGTCCTTGGGCTTTGAGTTTATTTCAATAACGCTCTGTTTTCTACTTGTTCGAGAACTTGCATTTGGTGGATAGCAATTTCGTTTAATTTGAATAATCTGTCTTTTTGTGGAATGCCTTCTTGTATGAATATAGCATTTAGACTTTCCATATTTGATAAGCAGATAAGTTGGTTTATAGTTGCATGGTCTCTGATATTTCCTTTTTTGTCAGCATTTCGTTCACGCCATTCTTTAGCTGTTATACCAAACATTGCTATGTTCAATACATCTGCTTCGTTTGCATAGATGATTGATGCTTGTTGAGAGGATATTTTTGGGGGGATAAGGTGTTCTTTTATCGCATCTGTGTGTATGTGGTAATTTATTTTGCTTAGTTCTCTTTTTGCTGTCCATCCCAGCAGTTTCTGTTCATCTTCTTTCAGTCTTTGAAACTCTTTGATGAGATATAGTTCAAATTCTGCGGATATCCAACTTGTGAACTTGAACGCTATGTCTCGCTGAGCAAAAGTGCCACCATTAGCACCATTTTTTATTTGAATCCCTATAGCGTTAGTTAGTTCCAC
>CAVJQD010000175.1:0-2501 GCA_963651555.1 uncultured Clostridium sp.
GTACGCTACCAATACCTTCTTGTTCTCTTTCATGTCGTTTTGTTCTTTTGAAACTTTGCCCTGTGCGCAAGCGATGAAGCTCATCGATGATACGACCAGCAGGACAAAGGCGTAAATAATCTTTCTCATTATTGTTCTTGTCTTTTGTATCGAGTTTGCTGAATTATCTACGATGCAAAATTACTAATAAACCATCATAAACCTCGTAGACGCATTACGGATTGAATGAAACAAATTACGGCAAAAGCGTCTTATTCGATTTTGGTTTGGAAATGCTTAGGGGAAACAGCGGTTTTGGTTTGGATTTGATTAAATATCTTTAGAATTTTGGTTTGGAAATGAAAACATAATTGTATCTTTGCATTATCATTACTCTTGATAACAAATGAGTTAGATATGTTCGATCGAATTGCAATCCAATATCTCCGTCAATGGGCGGAAAAGGAAGAACGTAAGCCTCTTGTCCTGCGCGGTGCTCGGCAGGTGGGTAAGACGACCTTAGTCAGGTTGTTTGCCCGGGAGTTTGATACCTTTATTTATATGAACTTGGAAGAAAAGGAAAATGCAGAACTTTTTGCTGCAGACTATTCTTTTGAGGATTTGTTGGCTGGTATTTATCTCAAGGCTAATGTGCTGCAAGATTCTAGCAAGCGAACATTGATATTCATTGACGAAATACAAAATGAACCAAAGGCGGTGCAAACTTTGCGTTACTTCTACGAAAAGCGTCATGATATTTATGTTATAGCTGCTGGTTCTTTATTGGAGAGTTTGATGGGAAGACATATTTCGTTTCCTGTGGGAAGAGTGGAATATATGGCTTTACATCCATGTACCTTTGTGGAGTTCCTTCGTGCCATGGGGCAAAATTTGATGGCAGACAGTATAGAAAAGGTTTCTTTGCCGCCATCGTTACATCTTTCCGCTATGGAATGGTACAAGAAGTACATGATTGTAGGCGGATTACCTGAGGCGGTAGCAAATTATGCCGAATATAAGGACATTGTCAGATTGAATGGTGTCTTCAATTCCTTGCTTTCGGGTTATCGGGATGATGTGGAGAAGTATGCAAGTAAGCCTAAGGAGCAAGATGCCATTCGGTATATCTTGAACTATGGATGGACTGCTGCTGGTCATCGCATTCAGTTTGCCAAGTTTACCGGTTCGACTTTCAAGGCTGCCGACGCTGGCAATGCTTTCCGGACATTGGAGAAAACGCTTTTGTTGGAGTTGGTTTATCCTCAAACTACAGCATCTTTTCCGATATTGCCCGACTTGAAGAAAAGTCCTAAGTTGTTATGGCTTGATACGGGACTGGTGAATTATGTAGCAGGTATGCAGGAGGAACTGCTCTTTAGTAAAGACACGGATGAACTTTGGAATGGTGACATTGCGGAGCATATCGTGGGTCAGGAGTTGCTGGGTTCTTCTGTAACCTTTGGTGAGAAGAGAATGTTTTGGGTGCGTGATGCCAAGAACTCCCAGGCTGAGGTTGATTTCTTGATACGATACAAGTCGCATCTTCTTCCGATAGAAGTAAAGACGGGCAATAATGCCAAGCTTCGTTCCTTACATCTTTTTATGGATGAGTCGAAGGAAAAAGTAGCCTTGCGCCTTTGGAATGGACCGATGACATCGGATATGGTCACTACACAGAACGGCAAGGTTTTCACCTTATATAATATACCTCTATATTATGCAGGGTATCTGCAAGTATTCTTGGGCAATACACTGGTATTTTAGCAGACCGTGTGCTGACATGGGACTTTCCCTTGAGATAGTCGGGCAACGATACCCCGTCCCAACTTTGTGAGGTCTTGAGCAGCTCCACGCTCCCCACCCTGGCGGTGTCTTTTCGGGAAGCGGCAGAGAAGAGTTCATTCTGTTGGCGCACCGATTCCTCGTGAATGGTGTTCATGATGTTTTTCACGAAACTCTCGCTCAGCCCTGCGTCTTTGCCTTCCTTGCACAGTCGGCCGACGAGTTCATGAAACCGGTTGGACTGTACCACGGCGATGTTGTGCTCCTTCTTGTATTCGCCCACCGCCCGGCACACGTTAAAGCGTTGGGCAAGCGTCTGTATGAGTTGGCTGTCGAGAGAGTCTATCTGCGTGCGCAAGTTGGCGAGACCGGCGTCTGCACGCTGTGCATGTACGCTAATGGATGCTGCAAAGAGCAACAAGGGTATCAAATGTCGTTTCATTCTAAAACAATCAGAGTGTAGGATATCGTTTTTCGATTTACGCCGCGAAGTTAGTGATTTTTATTAATCATAACAAATTTAAGTTTTGGATTTGATTGCTTTGACCCATAAAATTAGGAAAGGCGGCAGTTATGGATTACATATCTTTTTCGTAACTTTGCGAGATATCAAGAGCGAAACAGCGAACAGGCACCGCCAGCGATGAAGCCACTTTTTGTGGCATAGCAAAGCAAGTAAAACAGCCGTTCCATTCGTATTATGATAATAACCAATGGCTGTAATATGAACAAAGCACTAT
>CAVJQD010000176.1:0-2496 GCA_963651555.1 uncultured Clostridium sp.
ATTACTACTGATGCGATAAATTTTTGATTATAAATCCAATAAAAGTTCTTTGACATTTTGATTTTGAGTGAGTGGTTTCGGTACATCTAAAAGAGTCATGATATCGACCTTGGAAAGGATGGAGACCTCGATAATCTTAGATACCTCTGTGATTGTTAGAGGACTCTTGAGCGCAGCTTTCACCCAAGCAAGCAACAGATAAGCACAGATTGCAACCCATAGGTGGATTTTAACTGCGTTTTCGGAGTAACCCCAAAACGATTTGATCGTTAGGTTTCCCTTTATCCATTTGAAGAATATCTCGATCTGCCATCTATTGCGGTAAATGTTGGCTATAATAAGTGGTCCGAGTTCTAAGTTGTTGGTAATAAAGGTGATAACTTCATTTTTTTCTGCATCGCAGAACTTTACAAGCCGTAATTTTTCTGGATATTTTTTCAAACTGATGTGACCAGTAAGCCTGATGATCTGATCTCCAACAATGCCGATAAGGTCATTGATGTTATAGTTGGTTTCAACCACCTCATACTTCATGGTATCCTTCGCTCTCGTCACGAAGTAGGCTTTATTAACCTGCATCCTATAGAGCGCTTCGAAGTCTACATAAGCTTTGTCCATTGCGTAGATAGCCCATTTATACGGCTCGTACACATCTAAGAAGTTGCTGTCGTGCCATCTGCTGTCCGTAACATAGATGGTATCGGGTATGCTTCCGCGCAAATCCAAGACTGTATGCATCTTGACGCCGCCTTTCGAGTACTTTCCGAGAGCCCATTCCGCCAACTTTATGCTGCAAGAAATTGTCGTTGAGTCAATTGCGAAAAACTCCCATCCTGGAAGATTGACATCAGGGATGTTTTCCTTCGCATACAATGGACGAACCTTGTTGATGAGCCACATTCCGAGTTCTTCGAAGATCCTGTAATCTCTGACCTCGTTGGCTTTAGATAAGGAAGATGAGTCTACAACAGTAGTAATGCCAAGATGATAAGCGGAACTTTTGATGGATTTAAGTACTAAAGTGATGTCTTTTAGCGACTTACATCCAGCCATCTGGCCGAACATTAAGTGTAAACAATGGCTGTAACTATTGAGATTCTTCGAATGAAAGTCTCCATTGTACTTTTGGACAGCCTTGTCGAATACCCATCTAGGGAAGTACGCCATTACTTGGGCGAATACATATTTACCTTGGTTCATATTTTTGTTTTTTTTACAGCCACAAAAATAGACCTATCGGTCATTTTGCAGGATAAAATTGGGTGTAACTTTTTGATACATAGTTAATTATGCGGCTCAAGATGTCTTGAGCCGTTTTTCGTCGCACGAAGTGCCTCAATAGGTCATTTTGCAGGATAAAATTGGCGTAAAGCGCGAATTAGTCTATATTTGGAGCGTTTAAGGTACACCTAAAAACGCGTAAAATGTATAAAATTCTTTGTCCTGCGTGCTGTTCATCGAAGGTGATGAAAAACGGCAAACGAAACGGCGTTCAACTGTATATCTGTAGCGATTGTAAGCGTCAGTTTCGCAATTTTAAAGTCATTTCGAACGATAGTCTTTGGCAAATGTATTCTGCGAGAAAGCAGACCATAGCAGAGATTGCTGAAAGTGTCGGCGTCAGTGAATCGACCATTAAGCGACGCCTTCGCACCATAGTGAAAGAGTGGAAGCAGCCGCAATTATCAGGCGGTGGCTATGCCCATATTGATGCCACTTATTGGGGGCGCAATTGGGGCATATTGGCTGCCATCGACAGCGCTTCTGGACGACCGCTGTACCTCGCTTTTATCCACCACGAAAGGGTTTCTGACTACTTGGAAGCCATCAGTTCGATAGAGAAACGCGGCTACACGATAAATGGTATAATCCTCGATGGTCTCAGATCTCTTTTTACCGAATTAGATGGTCGATACAACCTTCAGATGTGCCAGTTTCACATGATGCAGATAATTAGGCGATATCTTACTTTAAAACCTAAGCTTCTGGCAGCCAGAGAGTTAAACGCGTTAATCAGAGGGATCGTCAACTATAAGAAAGATGATTTTGAACGACAATATGCCGCTTGGAAAAACAAGTGGGAAAAGATCTTGAACCGACGCTCCACATCATCGGTAACAGGGCGCCAGCACTACACGCATAGGAAGTTGCGCACGGCAATGCATAGCGTTGACTTTTTTCTCCCGTATCTGTTTACATATCAACAACATAAGTGTGCTGGAATGCCAAATACAAACAACAAAATAGAGGGCACTTTTACCGATTTGAAGAATAACTTGAACAATCATAGCGGTATGGTCAACGAGAGCAGAAAACGCTTTATTAGCAGTTTCTTTCTGGATTTATGGGATAGTTCAGGCACAAACGAGTAGGCAGTGATGTCCAATTGGACATCACTGCCTACTCGTTCTCTCTCTACTCAAAAAAACTATCCTGCAAATTGACCTATTGAGAAGTGTCGTGTAAAATTTATCCTGCAATTTGACCTATACGCCT
>CAVJQD010000177.1:0-2466 GCA_963651555.1 uncultured Clostridium sp.
CGCGGGCGCTTACGGGGTCCCCGCAAAGCCTGCTTTGTGGGGTGTCTGACTCGCCCGCGGAAAAGATACCACGCTTGTGGAGACGACGATTGTGGAGACGACACGCCCTCGTGTCGTTCGGGTCGCCAGACCCGTTTGACCATACATTGTTGGGGACGCGGGCGCTTACGGGGTCCCCGCAAAGCCTGCTTTGTGGGGTGTCTGACTCGCCCGCGGGAAAGATACTGCGATTGTGGAGACGTGAAGCGAAGGCAGGTGCGAAGCACTGAGTCTGCCGGAGCGAGTGAAGTCCAGTGGACTGAACAAGAATACCGTATCGAGCCCCCGTGTCGTCCGAGCCCCCAGACCCGTCCGACCACACCGTACCTATTAATTGTTAATTGTTTACAGCGCCCCCGCAATCCTTCCCATATCGCCCACGCCGCCTTTACCTTTGGCGCTCTCGCCACGCAGCGTCGGCAGATACACGTCACGGATATACGCAAAATCCGGCTCCTCGCGCAGGATCGACTCGCACTTCGCAATCGCCTTCGCCTTCTCACCCGTCTTCTCGTAGCACTGCGCTATGCACAACTGCAATGCCCTGTAGTTCCAGTTATACTGTGTCTGATGCAACTCCTTGAAACGCCGCTCCGCCAAAAGAAAATACCGCAACGCACGAGTCTTGTTACCACCAAACGCCTTCGGACAATACATGTCGATGTTCGCCTTCAACGTCAATGCCGCCGGATGAAGCGAATCCAGACGCATCGCCTCATCCGCATAATCCATCGCCTCAGCCGCATAACTCAACTTGCGAAACGTCGTAAACGATATCTCGTATGCCGCCACCGACGAACGATAACAAGCCAACTGCGCAGCATCGATCTGCAGACTGCTATCCGCCAAATGCTCCTTGAATAACTCTAAGTGACGCTCTGCCCAATCTGTCTCCTCACTCACCGCAAATGCCACATAACCATACTGATAGTTCAGCAAACGCTCCTTCTCTGCCTCCGACAAAGCGTTCCAATCCGTCGCCTCAATATACTCTTTCCAAAGACTCACATCGCTTGTCAGATATGCCTTATATAATGCCTCATCTGTATATTGAGCCAACACACACTGCGATAGTAATAAAAACACCAAAAATAGAATCGTTGCCGACATGCTTATTGCTTTATTTTGTTCCTCCCTCCGAAATGCAAAACCTATGCCAAAAGATTTTCCGCACACAAAAACGAAACAACCGTTTGCTTTTCCGAAAGATTTGCACTATCTTTGCACCTGCTAATGAATTGAACCTTTATATAAATAAGTAACCCATCCAAACCACCACGCACTTTACGATAATAGAAAATCATCCACTACCCACTTATGACATAATGAGCTTTGAAGGACATTTTTTATATTTTTTTGACCAAAGAAATTGATGACCAATTAATGACAATACGCCGCAGGCGTCCGTTTAAAAGCAAGGTCTGTTATCTTTTTAATGAACCTTTAATGAGCTTTAATGGAGTTATTTTTTTATATTTTTTTGACCAAAGAAATTGATGACCAATTAATGATAATACGGCGTAGCCGTCCGTTTATAAGTAAAACTAAACTAACCAATCATGTACTCAGATCCAAAAGACTGTCTTTACTGCACCAACAATCAAACGCAGAAAGACCTCATGTTGCCAATCGCCAATCTTCGTGTCTCACGTGCTTTTCTGTTCCGTGAGCAGTCCTACCGTGGACGTTGCCTTGTCGCCTACAACGAGCATGTCAACGACCTCAACGAACTCTCCGACGAGCAGCGCAATGCCTTCATGGCGGATGTCGCACAGGTCACCCGTGCCATGCAGAAGACCTTCAATCCCGAGAAGATCAACTACGGAGCCTATGCCGATAAACTATGCCATCTCCACTTCCACCTCGTACCGAAGTATGTCGATGGCTTGGATTACGGAGGAACCTTCCAGATGAACCCGCAGAAGACCTACCTCACCGACGACGAATACGCCGCCATGATCGCCGCCCTCCGCGCCAACCTCTAAAAACAGAGTCCCCCGCGCCTAAAAACGGAGTCCCTCGCGAAAACTAGCCCCTCTAGAAAACGAGACCACCCTCCCGTAGAACGAGACCACCCACCCGTAGAGACGGTATTCCATACCATCTCTCATATCTATTCCCTCAAGTAACCATGCCACTGGGGACGCGGGCGCCCTCGCCCGCGGAAAAGATACCACGCTTGTGGTAACGCTGATTGTGGAGACGACACGCCCCCGTGTCGTTCGGGTCGCCAGACCCGTTCGTTCATACCATGCCTTGGGGACGCGGGCGCTCTCGCCCGCGGAAAAGATACCACGCTTGTGGAGACGCTGATTGTGGAGACGACACGCCCTCGTGTCGTTCGGGTCGCCAGACCCGTCCGACCATGCTGTGATTGTGGAGACGTGAAGCGAAGGCAGGTGCGAAGCACTGAGTCTGCCTGAGCGA
>CAVJQD010000178.1:0-2461 GCA_963651555.1 uncultured Clostridium sp.
TTGACCCATTGACGCATAGTAAGTCTAAATCATCCTGCAAATTGACCTATACGCCAAAAATTGACTACTATATTGCCATAGGTAAAACCAAAAATGGATCTGTTTCCACCAGTGCTACTGCGCAAATGGGCGACATCGTGAAGTTGACTATCACGCCTGCCGTCGGCTTCACCCTTGGCACAATTACTATTTCGCAAAATGATAGCAAGTTATCGTTCAACTCAGAGGACAGCACCTTCGTCATGCCTGCTGGCAATGTGGAAATTTTGTCAACATTCAAGAAGATTGACTACTCCATCACCATTGTCGAAAGCGAAAACGGCTCTGTCACGACCGAAAATGACACAGCGCAAGTAGAAGACATCGTGAAGTTGGCTATCATCCCAGTCGTCGGTTACACTCTTGACGAAATTATCATTACGCAAAATGGTGAAAAGTTGGTATTCAACACGGAAGATAGCACTTTCATAATGTCTGCTGGTGATGTTGAGATTTCCGCAACATTTAAGAAAATGGACTACAACATCATCGTTGGTGAAGTCGAAAACGGGGCGGTAATAGCCTCTGCTACTGCGCAAATGGATGATGTGGTGAAGGTACGCATTACCCATTTTGAGGGAAGTGTATTCAACTCCATTTCAATTTTGCAAAATGGCGACAAAGTGGCATTCAACGCAGAAGACAGTACATTCATTATGCCTAGGTGATGTTGAGATTTCCGCAACATTCACGAAGATAGACTACTCCATCTCCATTGGTGAAAGCGCAAATGGCTCTGTCGTAAGCAACAAAGCTACCGCACAAATTGGCGATGCCGTGAAGTTGACTATCACCCCTGAAGTCGGTTGTACCCTTGACAAAATCATAATTTTGCAAAATGGCGACAAGGTAGCGTTCAACGCCGAAGACAGCACCTTCGTAATGCCTGGTGGTAATGTCGACATCTCAGCGACATTCAAAAAGATTGACTACAACATTACCATTGGCGAGAGCGAAAACGGCTCTGTCTCTACCAAAGCTACCGCACAAAAGGGTGAGTGGGTGGAGTTGGCTATTACTCCAGAACCTGGCTACGTTCTTGACGAAATTACCATCTTGCATAACGGAGGTAAGGTGACGTTTAATGCAAAATACAGCATCTTCGTCATGCCTACCGGTGATGTTACGATTTCCGCAACATTCAAGCAATCGACTAATGTTGAGGATGTGAAGATTCTGAACCTCTACGTTGCCGATGGTTGCATCTATTGCGAGGACGAGTTCCGTATCTACGACCTCTTGGGTCGTGACGTTACGGCAATGAACGGTTCGCTCTATGGTGTGTATATTGTTCGTACTAAGGACGCTTTCCGAAAGGTAATCGTTGAGTAAATACATCATGTACCTATGAGGAAAATTTCTAATGACTGCTATTAGAGATTTGAAAATGACAGATTTAGATTAACGTTATAAATTTAAAAATGACAAAAATTAGAAAGTATCTTGTGGCGGTATTCGCCACACTGCTTGCGGTAGCGGCAAGTGCCGCAGATGTGCCGTATGGCACGAACTTACTGCAGAACACGAACCCTGATGGAACAACGTTCGACCCTTGGGTTAAAACCGATGCTGGAAACGGGTGGGCGATTTCAGATGGGAAATTTTGTTCTTCAAACGAAGAATGTGTACTCACGCAGACTGTAAATCTTAAAGGTTTAGGACTGACGACGGGGCAGACCAATGGTCTATCGATGCTATCGATGGTGAACTACGAGATTCCTTGGCCTGGAAATAAAGAGTGCATCGCAAAGGTGATCATCCCTTGCAAAGATTCAGATGGCAACAACTTAAGCGTGCAGAGTCTTTTAGACATAAATCAGAGTAATATAGAGGTGTCGGCAACATTAGCTACTAAATTGTTTTTACTTCCCAAAGGCACCACTCAGTTAGTATACGAGGTGCACGGCCAAAGTCAGGTTTGGTGGACCGGACAGTATGGACCAAGGTTTTGGGGTATGTATGTTGGTTTTGCAGACCTGACAAAAACATACACTGCTTCTGCGGTTGCCGCATTGGGTGACAGCCTTGTCCTTAGCAAAACCGATGGAATTAAAATATTGGACACTATTACCGTAACATCCAAATACTCAGATGTACGCATTAAAAGTATTTCTTCCGAGAACTCTGATGTAATATCTTCTAATCAAGCAATGTGTATAGGAGTAGATATGATGATAAACGCCGAATTCTACAGAAAACATAGCATTGTTGCTTCCGTCTCTGAGTATGGTACTATCGAAATCAGAAAGGCTACTGCTTTGTGTGGCGACACCATCACTGTGAGCCACGCAATGAATAGTGATACTGTTTGTTTTGCAGGCTACATAACTACGCCTGACCTCACATGGCTGAATGACTCCACTTTCATTATGGTGGACGAGGATGTTACCATCGGTATGGGAATTTACAGAAAACATAGCAT
>CAVJQD010000179.1:0-2422 GCA_963651555.1 uncultured Clostridium sp.
GCATCAATAGAATATTTGCCCTCCTGATTATGAATAGAACAAGATGCTAAAAGGATAAAGATAATTGGACATTTGAATTCGCAATATGCTTAGTTTCAAATGGCTATGTGCATTTTCGGTGCAACTTTTTGGGCAAAATAAAACCTCATAAGTCTGATAATCAGAACCTTATGAGGTTTATTCAGCGGAGAGAGAGGGAGAAGATTAGCGCTCCGCGCTCTACCGTAACCTGCTGAAATTTAAGATATTGTCAAATTGCCATTTTGCCGTTTTTCGTTAGTTCCGTCCGAGAATCGTTCGAAGACGAGGCATCTCTATTTTGCTGATGTCTAGCGACTTTGGTTTTACATATTTAATTTACTTAACACTTTTAACTCGAATTACTCCACATGCATCTCCCTATAGCATCCTCTTTTTTCCATCATTCCATAGAGTCCTTACTCATAAGGAAAGGGATGAAAACTTGTATCTGCTTGTAGCGCTTCTAATAATCAGCAACTTAACCACGTCTTTGTGGGTGGACATGCCTGTAGCCGATATGTAGCACCTTGTAGCGGGATGTAGCAGAGCATCTTGTATCGTGTACAAAGATAATATAATACTTTAGTATTTTATGAACTATCAATTATCATTTATAGATTATTGGCTATAGTCAGAGCGCTACGTCAATGATGCAGTGCCCTGACTCAGCCATTGACAACTTGTGGTCAGAAGGAAACAATGTTGTATTGCTTCATAACCTTGCGCCGGTACTCCGACCGGCTCATCGTACCGACCTCTATCAAGGAATCGAGCGTTGCACCGAGTTCTTCAAACCCGACATTGCTGCACTGCAATTCTATCCTACCCGCCTTTACGAAATAGATGCGGTAGAAGTCGGATGCTTCATCCAAAGCAATGACCAACTTACCTTGGTACTGGAATCCATTGACGTGCATGGCGAGTCCTGCCATGATGATGCGTCGTCCGTTCACCATTACCTTGATGGTCGTGGCATACGTTCTTTCCACTCCCCAGCAATAATAAACCTCAAGGGGAGTTGTTGCTGCAATCTGCTGCATGATGGTTGTCATCACTCGGCAGATGTGTTTTCTTTTCATTCTTCTCATATCTCAAAAAGTCTTAGGCAAGGTGGCATCCCGAAGATGGAATGCCTTTCCTTGCATGGTTAGTTATTCAAATTCGAAGGGGTTGATGTAGAAATAAGTGTCCTCGTCACCATATTCATAGTCGTTGATAAAGTCGACCATATCAGCCTCGTCACGTTCTCCCTGCTCAATGCCAGTGAGTTCACACCAAAGGGTGATAGCGTCCTTCACCGTGTCGAAGGTCTCTTCGCAAAGGTCATCGAATGGTTCGCCGGATGCGCTGACACAACATTGCTCCGGAAAATACTCACCTTCATCATGTACTGAGAAGATGCCGCAGCCACATTCTGTCTCACGCCAACTGATGGACAGTTCTCCACCCAACACCTCGTTCACGGCATCGAAGAGGTCGGTGCATGCGCTCCATGCCGTTTCGGTCTCGATGGTCAGCAGACAGTAGTCGTCATCTGCCTCAAAGTCAGAATAGTAGATTTCCCCTCTCGTGCTGATACCCTTGCTACGGCAGTCGATGCCATAGTGCTCAGCCAAATCGCCGAGCCAAACGTTCTTCTCGTTCACCTTCATTGCCAGAAGCGTGTTCCACAGGTCTTCCACTGCCTTGCGTGGTCCTGTCACCTTGTAGGTGGTTGTGCAGATGTTTGCCATACTCTCAAAATTTTTATTTCCCTTTCGTAGTTAAACTACTTCTGGGATTTGTTAGAAATTATGTTGCATCAAAAGGTACCAGTGGCAGTCTGTGCAAGGTTTTGTCCTCCAAATACTACCCCGCAGGGTGTGGAGATTTTGAGGCAAAGCAGCGCCTCGACCTTGCACAGACTGCCACTGGTAGGTACCTTTGCAACAGAATTGCTATAAATCGCGGAAGTGAGTAAGTGAAGAAAAAGTATCTACAAATTAGCCGCTTTTCATTGTACAAGTGTTAAAAATCATCTCGCATTTCCACTTTTTAGGTCAAAAAGGACGCAAAAATAAAAAATAGCGATAACTTTACAGTCGTTAATAGTGTGTATTTACACAAAATAAACGAATACAAGAATGGAAATCAGTAGAGATAAATATCTGAATTTACTAATCCACAGCTGTGGAAATGGGTTGATAAAGGTTATAACCGGTATGCGCAGATGTGGTAAATCGTATCTATTGTTTACGATTTTCAAGAATTACCTTTTGAAACAAGGTGTGAATGAAGATCACATTATAGAGGTAAATCTTGAGAATCGACTAAATAAAAGTTTGAGAGACCCAGATGCATTGCTTCAGTATATTGACAGCCGTCTTTCGTCAGACGGCCAATATTATGTCATGTTGGATGA
>CAVJQD010000180.1:0-2403 GCA_963651555.1 uncultured Clostridium sp.
CCTTCATACCACCAACCGTCGAGCACAGAGAAGTTCAATACACCATTCATCTCTGCCTTCTCTCCCGATGTACCAGATGCCTCAAGTGGACGTGTAGGAGTGTTCAACCATATATCTACACCCGATACCAAACGCTTAGCAAGACGCATATCGTAGTTCTCAAGGAACACAATCTTACCAAGGAACTGTGGCATACGAGAGATCTCAATGATACGCTTAATCAAACCTTGACCTCCTCCATCTGCTGGGTGAGCCTTACCTGTAAACAAGAACTGTACAGGGTAGTTAGGGTTATTTACCAACTTATCCAAACGGTCCAAGTCGGTAAACAACAGGTGAGCACGCTTATAAGTAGCGAAACGACGACCGAAACCGATAATCAGCGTGTTAGGATTCATCTCCTCCAATACACGAACAATACGACTTGGGTCACCTTGGTTCTTCATCCATGTCTCACGGAACTGCTCACGGATATAGTCAATCAACTTCGTCTTAAGCGTCATACGGGTCTGCCATATAACCTCATCCGGCAGACTGTTGAAAGGCTCCCACATAGCAGGATTCGACTGGTCCTTATACCAACCCTTCGGGAAGGTCTGGAAATATACCTTCTTCCACTCCGACGCCGTCCATGTTGGCATGTGAACGCCGTTCGTCACATAACTAACATGCAACTCCTTTGGGAAATAACCTGGCCAGATAGGAGCAAACATCTTCTGCGACACCGTACCGTGCAACTTACTTACACCGTTAACCTCCTGCGAGGCATTGCATGCAAACACCGACATCGAGAACTTCTCGTTCGTACCTGGGTGCTCACGACCTAAGTCAATAAACTGACCCCAATCCAAACCCAACTTAGCAGGATACTCACTCATATACTTGTAGAACAAGCCTTCTTCAAACGAGTCATGTCCTGCAGGCACTGGCGTGTGGCATGTATAAAGCGACGACGAACGAACAACCTCCATCGCCTGATTGAATGTCAATCCCTCCTCTTGCACGAGGTCTACCAAACGCTGTACATTGATGAACGCAGCGTGACCCTCGTTGCAGTGGTATACATCTTTCTTGATACCCAGTTTCTTGAGTGCCAACATACCACCAATACCAAGCATGATCTCTTGCTTGATACGGTTCTCCCAATCGCCACCATAGAGTTGGTGAGTAATCGGACGGTCATACTCCGAGTTCATATCATTGTCCGTATCAAGCAAGTATAGACTGATACGACCTACGGCTACACGCCATAGATATGCATATACCACACGACCTGGATAAGGCACCTCGATAACCATTGGCGTATCATCGGCATTCTTCACCTGCTTCAATGGCAGGTTAGCGAAGTTCTGTGCCTCATAGTTCGCAATCTGCTGACCCTCTGGCGAGAGTGTCTGAGTGAAATAACCATAACGGTAAAGGAAACCTACTGCCGTCATATCCACATTGCAGTCCGATGCCTCTTTTAGGTAGTCACCGGCCAAGATCCCCAGACCACCCGAGTATATCTTGAGGATGTGCGACAAACCATACTCCATCGAGAAATAGGCAATACTCGGCTTCTTCGTATCACGAGGCTCGTCCATATAAGCACGATAGGCTGCATAAGTCTGGTCCAACTGAGCCCTGAACTGCTCATCCTTACCCAACTCCAGCAACCTATCATAAGAGATACGGTTCAATAACACGATTGGATTCGATTTCGACTGATGCCATACATCATTGTCGATGTTGCGGAAGATGTTCTTCGCATCCGAGTTCCAAACCCACCACAAGTTGTAGGCTATTTCTTCTAACTTCTTGAGATTCTCAGGCAGATTGGCATGGACATTGATCTCCTTCCATGCCGGCTGATTTACTTTGCTTACTTGAATTTTCATTATCTATTATTGTTTGTTCTCATTCATAATACCCCATACATCATACATCCATACATCATACATCCATACATGCGCATAGCGCATACATCATACTTATGCGAAGCACACACCGCGTCCAAAAATGCGCATGCAAAGGTAAGCATTTTTATCTTATTCCCTGCAACAAAACCGACGAAATAGCAATTTCTCCACACAAATCGACGCTATTTACCGATAAACAGACTATCCTCACCCCCGACAACTGCTCTAATTTAGAAGAAAAGCAAACACGCTGGGAACGCAGGCACCCCGCCTGCGAATAAGAGACTACGATTGAATAAACAATGACTGTGGAGACGACAATTGTGGAGACGATGATTATGGAAACGACAATTGTGGAGACAATGATTATGGAGACGATGATTGTGGAGACGACACGCCCCCGTGTCGTCCGGGTCGCCAGACCCGTTTGACCATACTATGATTGTAGAGACGACACGCCCCCGTGTCGTCCGAGCCGCTAGGCTCGATTGTTTCAGCCCTA
>CAVJQD010000181.1:0-2224 GCA_963651555.1 uncultured Clostridium sp.
AAGGTAAGCTGTATCTACCGTGTATCTACCGTGTTTGTACCGTGTTTGTCTCGTCCCGTACCGCTGACAATCACGGGGCAGGAGTAGGGCGTCTGTTTTTCAATCGTCCTATTGCATAAAAGAAAAATATTCCCTACCTTTGCCGCCAAGATAAACGACCTAAATAATACAGCTATGGCAAGAACTTCAAGACTAAACGATGCCCAACTCAAACTGATACAGATGTTTGAGTTCGTCTCTACGCCTCAAGAGGAGAATGAGTTGATGGATGTGCTAAAGGACTATTATGTGCGAAAACTGGAAGAGGCTCGTAAACGAGTAATGAATACAGGCAAGTATTCCGATGAAGCAATTGATGCTTATGTCCAAACCCATCAACACGGTAAACTCATCAAACAATGAAAGTTGTTCTAGACACCAATTGTGTCGTACAAATTGTGTTGGGTAAAGGCTATAAGAACGCTGTTTGGCAAGCTTTTCTTGACAAGAAGTACATCCTTTGTTATACTAACGAGATACTCTGCGAATATGAGGAGGTTCTTTGTCGATACTTCGCTGACGAGGAACTTGCCCAACTTGTCGTACAGGTTATTCTTGCCAGTACGAATGCGGAGCAGGTAGACCCTAGTTATCGTTTTCGATTGATAATGGAGGACCCTGATGATAATAAGTTTGTGGATTGTGCTATTATTAGTGGTGCTACTTACATCGTGTCGGATGATAGACATTATAATGTCTTGAAAAACATTCCTTTTCCAGAAACCAATGTAAAACGCCTAAAGGAGTTTGCTCAAATACTTGATAGTCTTAGGAAATAGTCTTTTTAATGGTCTTTTAATGGAGGTATTTCTCTTAGTTGAGTGTTGAGCGTTGAGTGTTTAGTGCAGTTGAGCGTTGAGAGTAGTAGGGTGTGATGAGTGAGTTGATGTATCTTTCTTTCCCTTCTCGCTCGCGCAGTGAGCATGAGTCTTTTCATTTCTCTGCACGCAGTGCAAGTCTTTCTTTTTATTTCTCAGCACGCAGTAGCAGGGAAAAGAGTTTAACGCAGTGCAATGAAAAGAAACCACTTGCATAAAAGAAAAATATTCCCTACCTTTGCCGCCAAGATAAACGACCTAAATCAATCTAAATTCTTACAACTATGGCAACAATAACTCTCAACTACGATGCCCACAATGTCTCGATGCGGAAAGCAATCGACCTTTTGCTCTCGATGGGTGCCGTCAAAGTCAATACACCTACCGTAGACACAGAACCGACAACAGCACCTGCCAAGACGAAGATGTCTTCTATTGACATCTCTCTCAAAGAGATAGAAAAAGGCAAGGTGAACACCTACAACAGTTCCAAAGAGATGTTCGAGAAACTCGGCATTACACTATGAGCAAGTAAAAGATTGTCACCTCAAACAAGTTTGAGAAGTCTCTTAAACGCTGTGTCAAAAGAGGCTTGGATATGACACGCCTCGCTCAGGTGCTTGCTTTGTTGGAAGAGTCGGGTGATGTCTTGCCTGAAAAATATCGTCAACATCGGCTTACGGGTAACTATGCTGGCTGTTGGGAGTGCCACATACAGCCCGACTGGCTACTTGTGTGGAAGTAGAATGATACAGAACTGATATTGTTGATGGTTGATACAGGAACACACTCGGACATTTTCGGATAATACTATGGTAAAGACGAAAGACCCCGTACAACTCAAACGAGAGCAATTAGCGAAAGAGAGTATGGATTTATTCCTCAAGCGTGGTGGTGTAACCAAGAAAGACCTCTTGGACGATGCCATGCATCAGTTCTTTGCTGCCAACTATCGGGAACTTCTGACGCCCGCAGAGATACGCAAATACAAAAGCGTTATCTTATGACCATAAATAGGGTTTATGAGTTTAGGGATGTTCTAAAAATTCCACGTTTCGTTATTTTGTTACTAATTGGAAAGTATCTCCATTTTTTTTGAGTGCTTTGTGATTTTTTTTATTTGTATCTGCTTGCCTTTACTCAGTCGCAATGCTCGCACGCTGTCACCCTTAAAATCGGAGATTTGAAGGGAACCCTAAGTTCCTTTGTTGCGTCAAGCATCTACTAAATAAAATTCCATAAATCATAAAAGCAATTTTTAGAACATCCTATAAGTATTATTCCGCGGGCGAGGCGCCCGCGTCCCCAACAATGTATGGTCAAACGGGTCTTGCGACCCGAACGACACGAGGGCGTGTCGTCTCCAC
>CAVJQD010000182.1:0-2187 GCA_963651555.1 uncultured Clostridium sp.
TTTTCCCCCAACCAAATCAAGTCTGCCACCGACAACAACGGCTCGTTCGACAACGCCGACAACGACATCCGCCTCTCCATCTCCGCAAGCCAAACAACCGACCTAACTCACGATGAGCAGGTACTCAGAGATGTCATTATAGACCGCTTGAGAGAAAACGGCATAGAGGTAATCACCGACACGAATTTAGGGCAAAGCATACTCGACGAGGCAAACAGTGGCATAAGGCTGCAAGCACAACTAAACAACCTGCACAAAGCCGCTAACACCATTAGACAATGGCTCGCAAACAACGAGAGAGGCAAATCGTTCACGATTGAACTGCCGACCCATACGCTTGAAATGATAGACAAGGTTATGGGGCGTGACTTTGATAGTCATCGTATTACCGCAGATGGTATTGCTCATGCCAAGAACAACCATGGCATAGGCGGTAAGAAAATAGACGCTAATAGCATTCCATTGAGGGACGAGGACTTTGAACTCGCACCATATATCATGACCGCTCCCGATGCTGTCAAGCATGGAAGTGTAGATAGGGCAGGCAGAAACTCCGTACGCTTCGAGAAAAGATTGTCTAATGGGATTGTGATAGTGGTCGAAAAAGAAAACGACAGCCCAAATAGTATGAACTTCATAACTATGTGGGCTGACCGCTCATCATCTAATGTCGCAGATGCCCGTTCAAATAGAACGTCCCCTACGCTCGACGCCCAAGACGTTATCATTAGTAGTGATGACGCTGCAAAGATACGAAAAGATGCTGAAACCGCCATAGAAAATGACGAAAAAATCCGAGAAAACCGTGTTTGGCATGGTACAGGTGCAGACTTTGACCACTTCGACCACAGCCACATGAGCGAGGGCGAAGGAGCGCAAGCCTATGGCTGGGGTACGTATGTGACCGAGGTGGAAGGTATTGGTAGGACGTATGCGGAGAAACTTGGTCGCGAACCAAGGACAGACTACTTATATAAGGGTAAGCAACAATGGGAATACCCATTGGAAGATATGGAGGGTAGTGTAGCATCGGGTATCATTTCTAATTGGCGTCGAACCGGTGATTTGGGCAAAGCAATAACATATTATATCGAGGGGTGCGATTCCCTTTTGGAACACGCAAAAGGAGAAAAGATTAGAAAAGACCTAATTGCTAAAAAAAATATTGCCGAGAACATCAAAAAAGAAGATTTTCAAAGAATAGAATATGAAGGCACTCGCAATCTCTACACCGTTGAAATCCCCGATGACAACGGTAACAACTATCTCAATTGGGACGGCAGAGTAGGCGTAAGACTATTGAACAGAGTAAACAAAGCCTTGGTAGCAGATGGTCTTGAGCCAATAGAGAAACTCTACGCGAGCCGTGTCTCTGGCATAGCAATAGGAGAAGACATATACGATACTATCCAAGCACAATATGCAAACCGTGGCGTAAAAAGACCGAACGAAGCCGCAAGCAAACTCCTATCCAAAGCAGGTTTTGTAGGTATCAAATACCCAACAAACTATCTAAACGGCGGCAACACAGACGGCTCGTGCAACTATGTCATCTTCAACGAGGCAGACGCCAAGATAACTGACAAAGTGCGTTTCTTCCGCACCGCCAATGGCGAGGCGTACGGTTTTACGATAGGCGGTAAAATCTATATCGACACACGCATAGCCAATGCCGATACGCCAATCCACGAATACGCGCACCTTTGGGCAACTACCCTGCGGCAGAACAACCCGAAAGAGTGGGCAAACATCGTAAGGCTGATGAAAGGCACACCGCTATGGAACGAGGTAAAGAAAGACTACCCGCACCTCAAAACCGATGACGAGATAGCCGATGAAGTACTCGCACGCTACTCCGGCAAACGAGGAGCAGAACGTCTGCGCAAAGAAAACGAACGCATTGCACAAGGCAGCGGCACACCGCTCGAAAAGGCGAAAGCGATTAGTGCATTAGAGCGTGTCCGTAAGGCTCTGAGCCAATTCTGGAAGAAAGTAGCAGACTTCCTGCATATACATTTCACCACAGCCGAAGAGGTTGCCGACCAAGTGATGAGCGACCTGCTCAATGGTGTGAACCCCAATGCATTTGGGGTAGACGAGAAAGGCACTCGCTTCCAAATCACAAGCGAACTTTACGATTACAATGCCTATCCTTATGGACGAGTAGAACCCAACCTCGCGAATAAA
>CAVJQD010000183.1:0-2174 GCA_963651555.1 uncultured Clostridium sp.
GCGCAAACTCATTCACCAAGCAGAGAATATCAACGAGGCGCTCGCTATTGCGGCTCTCGGCACAACCTACAAACGCACAGGACTGCATTTCGACAAACGCTTCGAACGTATGACGGACGACATCGCCTACTTCCGCAAGGACGAGGCGCTCAGTTTCCATACCGACGACAACAAGCCCACCCACAAACTCATCATCGGCGACAACTACGAGGCACTGCAGAACCTTCTTGTCCAGTATAAGGGCGGAATAGACGTCATCTATATTGACCCACCCTACGGCAAAGACAGCATGGGCGAGTTCGCCAAGACCAACTACCAGAACGACCTCACACGCGACAACCTGCTATCTATGCTCTACCCACGCCTACAACTCGCCAAACAACTACTCAGCGACTCAGGCGTCATCTTCTGCTCCATAGACGACAAAAACCAAGCATACGTCAAGTGCCTGTTCGACGAGGTGTTTGGAGAAAAGAATTTTATCGGAACGATAATTTGGCAATCTGCGACAGACAATAACCCTAGACAAATTTCGACAGAGCATGAATACATAATGTTCTATTGCAGAAACATTGCTTTATTAGATAAATGGTCTTTTGAATCTGAAAAAGCAAAGTTGATACAAGATAAGTATCTTGAAATTAAGCAAAGAACGTCGAATATACTGGATATCCAAAAAGAACTGAGAATATGGATAAAAGAAAATAAGAAACAGCTTGAAGGGGTCGCTCACTACAATAATGTTGATGAAAAAGGTGTTTATAGCAATTCCTCAAATTCTTCTAATACGAAGCCTGGCGGATATATGTTTGATATAATTCATCCAATAACAAAGAAAGCGTGTGCAAAACCATTATTTGGGTGGCGTTGGAAAAAAGAAACATTCTTAAATTATGAAAAAAGCGGAGATGTAGAATGGGGGAAAGACGAAAAGACGCAACCTCACATCAAGAAACGTATTTATACTGTTGATGAACAGTTCAAAAGCATTTACTATGAAGATGGCAGAGCGGCTACTAAAATGTTGGAAAGTATTTTTGGTGAGAAGAAAGTCTTTGACAACCCCAAACCAATTAAATTGATAGAAAGGCTTTTACAATATACAACTGTAGAAGACGCCGTCATCCTCGACTTCTTTGCCGGTAGTGGAACAACAGGGCATGCAGTTTTAGACCTAAATCAAAAGAATGCAGAGGACAAAGACTTATTCACGACAGGTCAAGACTCCGGCAACCGCACCTTCATACTCTGCCAACTGGACGAAAAGACTGACACCACTCCGAACGGCATCGCCCACGATGTAACATCCAAACGCCTCAAGCGTATCATGACTGGCAAGTGCTACGACGGAAACACAGACTTTCCATGGATAAAGAAGAATAAGCCCTATGGCGGTAACCTCGACGTCTACGCCATAGAGCATGTGGCGAACTTTGAGACAACACAAGGCAAGTCACCCCTAGACGTGATAGACGAGACACTCTACGGACACCCCAAGTGCAAGAGTCTAAAAGAGAAAGTAGACTGGCTCTGCACCCACTTTACCCCGACACAAAAACGTATCGAAGAATAAGCCCCCACGCTATGCTACAAGAGATAAAAGACCTACAGAACGATGCCGTTACGCAACTGTTCGAACGGATGTACCGCAAGAAAGAACTGACCTTCCGAGCACCAACAGGTAGCGGTAAGACCCGCATGATGGGCGACCTGATGAACCGTGTGCTGAATAAAGAAAGCGATGTAGTGTTCCTCGTGTCCTCACTCTCGAAAGGTGACCTTGCACGGCAGAACTACGAGTCGTTCCTCGCCTGCGTACAAGACAGCACATTCCCTAATCTCAACCCCTACCTCATATCCTCCGAGGTAAGCAACGAAGAGAGCCTGTTCATACCAACCGACTACAATGTCTATGTACTGCCACGAGACCTGTTCAAGAAGCAGGGTAAACTCATGGCAGGACCAATGGTCAACTTCCTCAACCAACTAACCGAAGGCAGTCTCTTTGGCGGACAGAACAAGCGTATCTATCTTATCAAGGACGAGTGCCACCAAGCCACCAACAATCTGGATGCCATATCCAACAAGTACTTCGACAAGATACTAAACTTCTCCGCTACACCCAACCTCAAACGAGGACAAGCACCCGATGTACAGATAACCGACGAAGAAGC
>CAVJQD010000184.1:0-2166 GCA_963651555.1 uncultured Clostridium sp.
TAAAATTCCACAAATCATCTCAAAAGCAATTTTTAGAACATCCCATAAAAAAATACTCCATTAAAACTCATTAAAGGACCATTAAAAAGAGAAATCTAAACGGACGGTTGCGGCGTATTATCGTAAATTATTCATTAAGGTTTTATTGGCTTGATGTTTTGAAAGGTTTTATTATCGTGAAAATTGAGAGACGGTATGGAATACCGTCTTACGGTGCGAAGTTAGGACTAAACGTTCAGCATGAAGCTCTGATAGTATCTCTCGACGGTGGTGGCGATTAGACGGTGGCCGTCGGCACTTGGATGGATGCCATCGGCGCAGAGATACTGCGTATAGTCGGTATTCCACAAGAACGGCGAGGTGATATCCACGATAGGCACACCTTGCTCTCGGGCGATGTGGAACACTTCAAGATTGTACATATCGTGATAGTTGCGAATGCGTTCAATCTGTCCGCCAAGCCATTGAAAGACATGAGTGCGTTCCTCTGAAGACATATTGCGAGTGGTGAAATCGTAGAAACGCTGTCCATCCATCAATGGCAAGCTGAAAAGCACAGGTTTGCTGCCTAAGGCGCGCACACGGTTGATGAGTTGGACATAGAGCGCATGGAACTGATGGATATCGGTCTTCGGTGCATGAGGCGCATCGGGTGCGGCCGCAATATCCCGCCAAAAGAAGTCGGAGTCGTTGCCACCGTACTCTAATACAGTAAGGTGTGCTTTTGACACATCGTCCTTATGTTGCTCAAGGATCTGCTCACCTTTCGTAATAGTGCAACCCATCTTACTAAAGTTATGCACATCGAGATGAAGCGCTTTGGCGCATTGGTCGACGAAACCATCATCTAAGATGGTGTACTTTTCGTTCTTTAAGACTATACCTCGGGAAATGGAATCTCCCAATACAACTACATTTTTCATATTTACACTTTTCATATTTACATTTTTCATTTTTCATTGTTTTTAGGGGATGTTCTGCTGCAAAAGTAGGGTGATTGTTGCAATTGGATAAATAAGTTTGACGTTGTGGCATAATTTTTGACGAAATGAGGGTAATTGATGACTAAAATGGATATTTTGTGACGAAATATGCCAAATATGGATTTTGTCACTCAGGAAATTTGACGAGAATTTGACGAACTTTTTGACTAAATTGACACTAAAATACGACTTATGAAAGAGATACATTCAAGCATTTTGAGCCTAACATCGTTGCTGCTGCACGTATTGGCTTTGCCTACGTTTTTCTTGTGTTTCATACTGATCTACCAATCGCAATGGATGGTATCGTTCTTATCGATTGACGGTACGAAGACGGTGTTTAACACGCTGATATTGATGTGTATACTGCTTGTTGTGCTATGTGGTAGTCGTATTCCGATGACCGCATGCAGGCGGCATCTGCATCTCTCGTGGGTGTATTACATCTTATGGAGTTTGGCGGAATGGGTGGTGACGGCGCTGTTTATGGCGTTGTATATGACCTTGATGTACAGAGGCGAGTACGGTTATTTCTTAGTGGCAGGAAAATGTATGCTGCTGTTGATAGCCACTATTCCCTACCCTTTTGTCATCATCAACCTATTGATGTATGCTTCACGCACGACGCAAGAGATGGCGAAGGAAGATGACCTTATTCGTTTCTGCGACAACACGCAACGGCAGAAACTGGTTATTGCGGCTGGTTCGGTGCTGTATATCCGTGCCGACGAGAACTATGTGCATATTCATTATATTGAGAATGAGCGTGTTAAAGAGTTTTCTCTGCGTAACTCGATGCGCGCGATAGAAGAGGTGGTGCAACGCTTTGGTATTGTGCGTTGTCAGCGGTCGTATTTCGTCAATCCCCGTCATGTGAAGGTGCTTCGCAAAGACAAAGAAGGTGTTATTGTAGCGGAACTTGATACGGCGGACGTGAAGCCGATACCTGTATCGGGGAAGTATTATGCGGCGCTTAGCGAAGGGCTGTAGGATTAAACAAGACCGTTGCGCTACGGGCGAGTTAAACAGACGACTATGTCGTATTATCATTAATTGGTCATAATTTCTTGGTCAAAAAAAAGGTCTATAGGTCATTTTGCAGGCTGGAACGTGGTCTCAGCCCCGATTGGGAGCGGCTTACAGAAGATTCAAACGTTTCAGCACACATTTTGACGTTTGAAAA
>CAVJQD010000185.1:0-2137 GCA_963651555.1 uncultured Clostridium sp.
TCTGCACCTTCTGCACCTTTATCACCTTAAAACCGCAGTAGTAGAGCCGGCCAAGCACTTCCGCTCTACTCAGCACACGGTTCTTACCCTCGGTCAAGTCGAAATAGAAACGCGAAGTCAAGAACAACTTCGGCAACACCCTCTTATAAAAGAAGTAAAGGCAGTAATACAGCCAATTGATGATAGGCGGAAGAGAATCGAGTATCTTTTTCTTCGTCGTACCCTGCGACTCAAAACAGCACACCATCCTACCCTGCTCAGGCAACTTATCGTTTATCACGCCAAACATCTTGTTGATACCTCTTATATTGTTAAGTGACATGAAGTTCACAATCATGTCATAGCGATAAGGCCTAAGCCGTTGGATATTATAGAGTTCCGATGTCCTGAGAGTTGTCGTATTCGACGAGAACAAATCCACATTCTTCTCAAGCCATTGCAATATCTCCTCCGAACTACTTGTGCGAATACTCTCACGGATAGTCTCTCGTTGCTCTTCGTCTTGCATCTGATGAGGCGGAGCAAGCACTGCATGTTTCTCACCATCAACGGCTTGACGCACATCAGGCTCCTCGTTCAACGCATAGATATATGCATGCGAAAGGAGTAAAAACAGCGAACTGAGCACCAACATCGCACCCCAAATACAGAGCAAGACATGGATTGAATAGTTCATGCTTTCGGCAAGGAGTTGCATATACAGCTCCATCAACCCAAAGCATATTATTGCAGCTATAAGTTGGCGAAGAAAACTCCGCCCAACTTTCATAAACTTTACTCGTATATATCTATGAGTAAGGTAGTTGCACCCTATCCATGTAGCCGCAAACAGCAGCGCAAAGCGGTCGTATTTTTGGAAAGGAATCTGCGTGGCAAGCGGGAACCACATCAGCACAACAAAGAAGCTTATAGCCACCAAAACCGCATCGACCACTATATAGGGCCAATACGGTTTATAGAATATGATATGTCGCCACTGTTCGTGCGTAATAAATGCTGCGTGTATTGTGTTGATTGACTGAGGAAATCAGTTGTTACTTCTTCGGGTAACGACTGTTCAAAGCGTCAACCACCTCGTTGGTAATATCGTAACCAGGTTGAGCAAGTAAGATGTTATCGCTCTGCGTGTTAGAGAGAATAACTTGGAAACGACCGTTCGCATTAAACTCTTTCAAGAAACCGTCAAGCGTATCGCGCAGTTGCAGATTGAGGTTTTGGTTCTCCATCATGATGTCTTGCGTGAGTTTAGCCTCAAGGTCTTGCAGGTCTTGCTGACGCTTTTGTAACTTATTCGCCTCCGATTCTGCACGCTCACGACTCAAAAAAGCATTGTTATCTAACTTACGTTGAAACTCGGCCATATCGTTTTGCAGGGCACGAGCCTTTTGGTTAAGTTGCAGACGAGCGTCTTCTTGCTTCGACATCAACTTTTCGTTTGCCTCTTGTGCAAAGGTGTAGTTCGCCAAAAGGCTGTCAATATTCACATAAGCAATCGGCAACTGCTCGCCTTCAACCGCTGCAACGGCAGCAACCTCCTCTGCAGGAGCAGCCGACTCACCCTTGTCAACCGTTAGTACCAATACCAATAAACCAATGATGAGTACACCAAATACCACATCAATCAAAATCTGAATCTTATTCATAATCAATTAGTTTTATATATTCAAGTTATAGTTTCGACACATCAATCTTGTGTTCATCTTGCTTCCTCGCCTGCCTATCTTGCGACGTTGCACAAGTAATCCCCCTGTCTCGCATAGCCTTACTCTGCGAGATGTGCTTGCTCGAGAACACCCCATTTCGCTTAATAATCACCCGTACACTCAGCAGTATAAAGGCAATCAGCAGCACAACTATAGCAATAAGTATCTCTTTCATCCTTATAAACTTACGCAATCAAACTATCATTTAGCCGACAAAGGTACAACTTTTCCCGCACCCGTGCAACACTTTCACACTTTTTCTGCAAATCAACAATATAATCCTCACCCAAAAAATACCCAACAAGACCCCGATAAGCCCTACCTCATTCCCTAACAAATCCCACCTCACTCCCCAATAAG
Source organism: uncultured Clostridium sp. (assembly GCA_963651555.1). Lineage (GTDB taxonomy): Bacteria > Bacteroidota > Bacteroidia > Bacteroidales > Paludibacteraceae > Colicola. Next base: position 2,064 of record CAVJQD010000185.1, read on the forward strand.
CCCTACCTCATTCCCAAATAAGTTCCACCTCATTTCCCAATAATCTCCACCTCACTCCCCGATCAGTATAGGAT
>CAVJQD010000186.1:0-2099 GCA_963651555.1 uncultured Clostridium sp.
TAACGAATCGTGGAATTTTTAGAACATCCCTAAAGTTTAACCTCTCTAAAACATGCGCAACATGAAACAAATACACTTCATAAGAGCCCCCACATACTTCCCCAAAAGAAGCAATGCAATTACAAATTACAAATTACAAATTACAAATTACAAATTAAACATTTAAAAATTACTACTATGGCAGGAAAAATATTTTATTTACCTCCTATTGATTACGCTTCGGGAAAAGTCTTCGGAAACAAGTGCAACTTCACCTCTGTCCGAAGGAGTGCTAACGTCCATCAAAACGGATGTGCTTACCTATCCGACAGAAACTTAGTCCTTCATCCCTATTCCGAAGAGGAACTAGCATCGCAACTGAAGTTCAAGTCCGTTGCTGCTTCAACCAGAGTGCGATTGAGCGACCCATCCAAGGTTGCACAAGACAAACAAGACTTCCAGGCACAATCCGCCTTCCGAACTCTATACCAGTTTGTCTTCAACCATGAATGGAACAACTACCAACTGTAGTACCCCGCCCGCATCCGCGGAATGGTACTACAGTAGAGACGGTATTTTATACCGTCTCTTTTAGTATTTTAATAGTCAGAGTTTTATGTTTAATCAATGTCAATACGACGTAGTCGTCCGTTTATGACTTTTTGATGTGGTTGCCCTGCTTTTTATTCTAAGCACTTTGCAATATCATAATTTTATCACTACCTTTGCACCCGTACTTGTAACGGCTCATCCCATACAAGCACAACACATAATAAAAAGGCGTTTACTTCGTCGTAATCTGACTGCTGAAACGTAGGAACTTTCAGAACTCTTCAGAGAACGATATATGGTAAATGCTCACGGAGTGTATATCCTCCGCCGCACGACAATGGGTTCTGCCCTTGTCGTGTATGGCGTGGCATATACGCGCGTGGGCTAAACTATATCGAACTTGAAAGTCAGGTTTCCTACAACCCCAGAAGACAAGTTCACAAGGTATAGTTGTCCACGCGTTTTTTGTTGCATAGCCATGAGGACACCATGGCGCAAGAGAAAAAGTATGCCTACACTCAACTGGATCGGAAAAGAGAAAGTGGTAACCCACCACAATGATGTCCCCTATCGGGTTTTAGACCATAAATACGACTACGGCACTCCAAGCCCCACCTCTACGGAAAACGGAGAGGCAGACAACATGATTATCCACGGCGACAACCTCGAGGCGCTAAAAGCCCTATTGCCGAAGTACGAAGGGCAGGTGGACTGTATCTATATCGACCCACCCTACAACACCGGCAACGAGAAATGGGTGTACAACGACAATGTGAACGACCCGCATATCCGCAAGTGGTTAGGACAAGTGGTCGGCCCCGAAGCCGAAGACCTCACTCGACACGACAAATGGCTCTGCATGATGTACCCACGACTCGTACTCCTCCAGAAACTACTCGCACCCACAGGCGCTATCTTCATCTCCATCGACGACAACGAACAAGCCAACCTCAAACTCATCTGCGACGAGATATTCGGCGCAGGAAACTTTGTGGCTTGCGTAACTATTGAAAATGATACAAGGGCAAGACCCTATAATTCCATTTCTATCACTCACGAATACCTACTTATATATTGTTCACGCAACTTCATTGCAAATACATTATCAGACCCAAACAAGAGATTTCAGTATCATGACGAACAAGGTGGTTTTGATTTATATGAACTAAGGAATAGAAATAGCGATTTCAATGCCAACAATCGACCAAATTTGTATTATCCGTTTTGGGTTAACCCGAACAATAAAGATGTAAATCAACTTTACGAAATTGATTTACAAGAGCATGACGGTTGGATACAATTCTATCCTCAAGAATCTCAAGGAATAAAAACAGTATGGCGTTGGGGAAAAGAAAAAGCACAACAAAACCTAAATACGACAATCTTTGGGAGAAAAGCAGTTGGAGGTTGGCAAGTCGTAAAGAAATATAGAGAGTCAACCTTCTCGCTAAATTCAGTATGGACGGATTCTAATATTACCTCCGATAAGGGAACATTAGAATTTAAGAAATACTTTGACAATCAAAGGATATTCGCTTTCCCAAAACCTACTGCGTTGATTAATCGGT